>JBAUIG010000319.1:0-6907 GCA_049682735.1 Candidatus Macondimonas sp.
GCGGTGGCGATGGCCGGCTTTCCGCAATGCGGACAGCGCAGCGACCGCAGGGGCGGCTGTCGGCTCATGGCAAGATCCCACAACAGGCGAGGCGAAAAGGCACGTTATCCCGCAACAGGGCGGCCCGTCCTGCGAGGTCGGGTTGGTGCAGGAAACGGATAGTGAGCCGGTGGCGACCCGCGCTGATTTCCGGAAAAACACCGCTGTCCCCGGCCAGGCTGATGCGCAAAAGCTGATAGGGACGTTCAGGGTCCAGCACCTGTTCGAAGCAGCCTTGATGCGCGATTTCCTGGGTGCGCCGGGCCGTTTCCCGCACCAGGCGATTATGGGTATCGATGCATTCGGCGAGCAGTCCAAACTGGTCGAACCAGCTTTCCATCTGGAGCTGGCGTTTTTCGTGCGGTTGCTGCAGCCAGAAATGCAGGGCAGGCAGGTCGAAGGGTGCGGTACCACCCGGCATGCTGGCGCGTTGCCGGTAGGTGGTGAACAGCTCGTGATGGCGCAGGGCTTGGCCGGGCTGGCCGGGAAAGCCATGCAGCCGGTCGAGCAGTTGCTGTAGCTGATGGATGACTTCGCCCAGCTGGGTCTGGTCGATGCCCTCGCGTTGTCGCAGTCGTTCCAGATGCTGGCGTTGGCGATCCAGTTCGGCGATCAGCTCGCTCTTGATATCGCTACGACCCAATGCGTCGAGAATTTCAAGCATATGACTGAGCGCGGCACGGGCTTCCCAGGCGGTTCGCCCATGCATGTGGTGGCGCGCCTGGGCGAGAATGAATTCCAGACGCAGAAACTTGCGGATGCGTTCGTTGAGCGGATGTTCGAAATGCACGATTCCTGAAAGCCTGTTGATTGCGGCGAGGGGATGGGGACGGTTCCCCTTGCGGTTCAGGGCAGACGCAGGCGCGCCTCGCGGGCGCCGGGATCGGTCGCCATGGCCGAATAGGCGGCGTGCAACTGATCCACCGCGGCATCCAGTGCTGCGGCCGAGCCTTCATTGTTGATGATATCGTGCGCCGCTGCCAAGCGCCGCGCGCGCGAGGCCTGCGCAGCGAGGATCGCAGCAGCCTGCGCTGCATCGCCCCCATCGCGCATCATCAGCCGCGCAATCTGCACCGATTCGGGCACATCCACCACCAGCACGCGGTTGACGAGATGGTGCTGTCCAGTCTCCACCAGCAGCGGCACCATGAGGATGACGTAGGGACCCTGTGCCTCACGCAGCGCCTGCTGCATGGCCAGGCCGATGGCCGGGTGCATGATGCGATCGAGCTGGCGACGTTGCATGGGATCGGCAAAAACGCGCTGACGCAGCCGTTCCCGGTTCAAGCGCCCATCCGGATCCAGAATATCCGGACCGAAGGTCTGGATCAGGCGCTCCAGGGTGGGCTGACCAGGTTCCACCACCGCCCGTGCCAGCGCGTCGGCATCGATGACGGGGATGTCATGGCGGGCAAAGCGGTCAGCGACGGTCGATTTGCCGCTGGCAATGCCGCCGGTAAGTCCGACGATGAACATGGGCCATCCCTGGGGCGAACAGGCGAAACACGAAGCTTACGCCAGTTACGCCAGACCCGACAGCCGCAGATAGCCCTGATTCACCTGATCACCGAAGACCAGCATGATCCAGCCTCCGGCAGCCAGGAAAGGGCCGAAGGGAATCGGCGTTTGCCGATCCTGACCGGTGACGCGCAAGGCCACCGTTCCGACGATGGCGCCCACCAGCGACCCGATCAGGATCACACCCGGCAGGTGGGTCCAGCCCAACCAGGCTCCGAGCAGCGCCAGCAGCTTGAAATCCCCGTAGCCCATGCCTTCCTTGCCTGTCAGCACACGGAAGGCTTGATAAACGCTCCACAGGGCAAGGTAACCGGCCATCGCCCCGATCAGGGCGGTGACCGGATCAGTAAAGATGCCGGTCAAGCTGAAGGCGAGACCCAACCACATCCCCGGCAGGGTCAGGTCATCGGGCAAAAGCTGATGATCCAGGTCGATGACACTCAGCGTGATCAACAGCCCGGTGAGCGTCAGGGCGCCCAGCGCCTCGATGCCTACCCCGAAACGCCAGGCCACGATCGCAAACAGCAGGCCGGTGAGCGCCTCGACCCACGGATAGCGCGAGCTGATGGGCGCGCGACAATGCCCGCACCGCCCACGCAGTGCCAGATAGCTCAGCAGCGGGATGTTCTCCCAGGGACGCAGGCGGTGGTTGCAATGGGGACAGCGCGATGGCGGATGAACAATGCCGGGGGGTTCCGGGAGGCTTGTCTCTTCGGGCAACCCCAGGGTTTCCCGCGCGTCCCGCCGCCAACCATGGGCCAAACGCGGCGGCAGCCTGAGGATAACGACATTGAGAAAGCTGCCGACGAGCAATCCCAGCAGCATGACGGCGCCGATCCAGAAGGCCCGATGGGTTTGCAGAACACTCAGCAGATCATCCAAGGGGGACTCCTGGGTCAATGAAGCGTGCAGTGCGTTGGGCTTTCAAGAGAAGGATCGACCCGCTTGAGTTCGTCCGCTTCCGTCTCTGCTCGTGATGCGGATCTTCGATCCAAGCGCCCGGGCATTCGATGCAAGGCTCAGATCACGTTACCCATCTGGAAGATCGGCAGGTACATGGCCGTGACCAATCCGCCCACCAGAACACCCAGGATGGCCATGATCAGCGGTTCCAGCAGGGTGCTCAGATTGTCCACCATGTTGTCCACCTCCGCCTCATAGAATTCAGCCACCTTGGCGGACATATCATCGAGGGAGCCCGATTCCTCGCCAATGGCGATCATTTGCACCGCCATGTTGGGAAACAGGTCGATGCGATCCTGCATGGCCAGATGCAATTGCTGGCCAGTGGCGACCTGCTCGCGCATTTTCATGACGGCCTCCTGGAACACACTGTTGCCGGTCGCGCCGGCCACCGATTCCATGGCCTCCACCAACGGCACACCTGCGGCAAACATGGTCGACAGGGTGCGGGTGAAGCGCGCGAGGGCGGCTTTGTGAAGGATCTTGCCGATGATCGGCAGGCGCAGCAGCAGCCGGTCCCGTCCCCGGCGAAAATTGGCCGAGGTACGATTGAAATAGCGAATGACAGCCACGATGCCGCCGATGGCACCCAGTATCAGCCACCACCAGGCCTGCACGAATTTCGACAGGTTGACCACCATGCGGGTGAAGGCGGGCAGGTCCGCGCCAAAGCTGCTGAACAGCCCCTCGAATTGGGGAACCACGAAGTAAAGCAAGATGCCGGTGACCACGAAGGCCACCAGGGAGACGACAGAGGGATAGGTCAGCGCCTTGCGCACCTTGGCCTTGATGGCTTCGGCCTTTTCCTTGTAGGTGGCAATCTTGTCCAGCAGGGTCTCGAGGGCGCCGGATCGTTCACCGGCCCCGACCAGATTGACAAACAAATCGTCGAATTGGGCCGGATGCCCGGCCAGCGCCTCCGATAGCGAAGAGCCGCCTTCAATGGAAGCGCGAATGCTCAAGATGAGTTCGCGCATCGCCATGTTGTCATTGCCGCGCGCCACGATGTCCAGTGCCTGCACCAAAGGCACGCCGGCGCCAATCATGGTGGCCAACTGGCGGGAGAAAATGGCGACGTCGACGGGGCGGATTTTCTGTTTGCGGTTGCGGGCAGCCTTGCCGGTCTGCTTCTTGATGGCGGTGGGGTTGATGCCCTGGCGCCGCAGCAGCGCCCGAATCACGGCTTCGCTGGGGGCATTCTGCATGCCCTTCACGGTCTGGCCGGTCTTGTTCTTGCCTTCCCAGACGAACAAAGTGTTTTTGACTGCTTGATTGGCCATGGTTGAACCGTTTACTCGATGGTGACGCGGTGAATTTCTTCCAGGCTGGTGGCGCCTTCCTTGACCTTGTTCAACCCGGCCCGGCGCAGATCGATGATGCCCTCCTCATCGGCCTGCTTGGCGATGTCCAGCGAGTTGCCGCCATCCATGATGATGCGACCCATTGCCGCCGACACCGGCATGACCTGATAAATGCCCACCCGGCCCTTGTATCCATCGGTGCATTGATCGCAACCTTTAGGGCCATATAGCGTGAGTCCGTCCAGTTCATCGGGCACGAACCCCAGCTGCAACAGCGCGTCGCGCGGAATATCGACGCGGCTGCGGCAGTGGCGGCACAAGCGGCGCGCCAGCCGCTGCGCAATGATGAGATGCACCGAGGAGGCAATGTTGAAAGGCGCGACCCCCATGTTCACCAACCGTTCGAGGCTTTGCGGTGCATCGTTGGTGTGCAGGGTGGACAGCACCATATGGCCGGTCTGGGCGGCCTTGATGGCGATTTCCGCCGTCTCCAGGTCACGAATTTCCCCCACCATGATCACGTCCGGGTCCTGGCGCAGGAAGGCGCGCAGCGAGCCGGCAAAATCCAGGCCGATGCGGGGATTGACATTGACCTGGTTGATCCCGGGCAGGTTGATTTCCACCGGATCCTCGGCCGTTGAGATGTTGCGGTCGGTGGTATTAAGGATGTTCAGGCCGGTGTAGAGCGTGACGGTCTTGCCGCTGCCGGTGGGGCCGGTCACCAGGATCATGCCTTGCGGCTTGGACAGGGTCTTGAGGTAAATCTCTTTCTGGTGCGGCTCGAAGCCAAGCGCATCGACCCCGATCTGGGCACTGGTGGCGTCCAGGATACGCAGCACGATCTTTTCCCCCCACAGGGTGGGACAGGAACTGACGCGGAAGTCGATGGCGCGGTGCTTGGAGAGCTTGAGCTTGATGCGACCGTCCTGGGGAACGCGTCGCTCGGCGATGTCCAGCCGCGCCATGACCTTGAGGCGGGCGGCGAGCCGCATCCCGAGCGTGACCGGCGGGCGATTGACATCATAGAGAATGCCATCCTGGCGGCGTCGGATGCGATAGAACTGTTCGTAGGGCTCGAAGTGGATGTCGGAGGCCCCCTTGTTCACGGCATCGAGCAGGATCTTGTTGATGAAGCGCACCACCGGCGCGTCATCCACATCGGGTTCGTTGCCATTCGGGTTGGTGCTGGCATCGCCGCCCTGCACCTCGAGTTTTTCAAGGTCCGCGTCAGCCAGGGCACTGAGCCGGGTATCGTAGGCATCCAGCCCCTTTTCCAGCATTTCCACCAACTGGGGATGCTCGGTGACCAGGGCCTCGACCTGCTTGCGAGTGGCGAAGCGGATGTCATCCAGTGCCTGCTGGTTGGTGGGATCTCCGATGGCCACGAACAGGCGGTTGCCGCGCAGAAATACCGGCAACACCTGATGCTTGCGCAACAATTTTTCATCCACCTCCCGCAGGGGCATGTTGCGTAGATCCAGTGCAGCCAGATCAATCAGCGGGGCGCCGAACTCCTCGGCCACCATACGCGCCAGTTCGCGATTGCCGATCAGCTTTTGTTCATAGAGATGCAGCACCAGGGACTGGCGGTTGTTTGCGGCGTCCTCCTGTGCCCGACTTGCGGCATCAGCCGTGATCAGGCTGGCCTGGACCAGACGGCGTGCCAGGCCCGACAGGCGGGATGGATTGAGCGTGCTGGTGCTGGTGGCCATGGGCCGTATTTCCTCGACACGGAAGATCCTAAGGAACGGGCCGCAGCATTGCCCGTCGTCTCTTCCTGATATCGTGAAATCGAGCCCTTTACTTGAGGGTTTGTGTGGGGTTTCGGACGGAGCGCAGCC
Source organism: Candidatus Macondimonas sp. (assembly GCA_049682735.1). Lineage (GTDB taxonomy): Bacteria > Pseudomonadota > Gammaproteobacteria > UBA5335 > UBA5335 > Macondimonas. The sequence continues at coordinate 5,663 of JBAUIG010000319.1, forward strand.
AAGTCGTATCGGTGGGATGGGCGAGCAGCGGTTCAAGTTCCTGCAGAGCGCGGCGGTAGACCCGGCGCTTGAAGAACACGACTTCGTTGATGGGATGCCAATAAGGCACCCAGCGCCAATGGTCGAATTCCGGCTTGGGGCTCAGATCGAGCCGCACCCGCTCCTCGGGCGCGGTCAGCTGCAGCAGGAACCAGACCTGCTTCTGGCCGATGCAGCGCGGCCAGGCATTGCGGCGGACGAAGCGCTTGGGCAGGTAGTAGCGCAACCAACCCCGAGTGCAGCCAAGCACCTGCACATCCTCTGCGGTCAGCCCCACCTCCTCGTGGAGTTCGCGGAACAGTGCCTGCTCCGGGCTTTCCCCATGATCAATGCCACCCTGGGGGAACTGCCAAGCATTCTGCCCGATGCGCCGCGCCCACAGGAGCTCATGCCGGGCATTGGCCAGCATGATCCCCACATTGGGGCGAAAGCCGTCGACATCGATCACGGAAGGGCTCCGGCGTTGAAGGATGTTTCCCTAGATACCAGAAAAAACGGATGGTTTGAAGTTCTTCATCGACCCGGCAGGCACCGTTCGTTATGCTTCGGCTCGTTTTCAACAAGGAGATCCACGCGTGACCCTGGCCCTGTTCGATCTCGACAACACCCTGCTGGCAGGTGACAGCGACCACCTGTGGGGAGACTACCTGGTCGCCCTCGGGGTGGTGGATGGGGCACGTTATCGTGCCGAGAACCAGCGCTATTACGAGGCCTACAAGGATGGCAGCCTGGATATCTTCGAATTCCTGGCCTTTGCCCTGAAACCCCTGTCCGAGCACCCCCGCGAACAGCTCGAAGCCTGGCGGGCGCGTTTCGTGGCGCAATCGATCCTGCCCATTGTGCTGCCCGCCGCGCGCGCGCTGGTTGAGGCGCATCGTGCCCAAGGCCATCAGACTGCAATCATCACCGCCACCAACCGTTTTGTGACCGAGCCCATCGCGCAGTTGTTCGGTGTGGACGCGCTGATTGCCACCGAGCCGGAAGAACGGGCCGGGCGTTATACCGGCCGGGTAGCGGGGACGCCCTGCTACCGGGAAGGGAAGATTGCGCGCCTGGATGACTGGCTGGCGGGCGTACGACCAGCCGAGAGCTGGTTCTACAGTGACTCCCACAACGATCTGCCGCTGCTGGGGCAGGTGACTCATCCGGTGGCGGTGGATCCCGATCCGCTGCTGCGTGAACAGGCCCTGCAGCGCGGCTGGCCCA
>JBAUIG010000320.1:0-3975 GCA_049682735.1 Candidatus Macondimonas sp.
CGCCGATTGAGGTTCAGGCGCGCAGCCGCAGGATGCGGCGGGCACCATTCAGAACCACCAGGGCAATCAACGTCCCGATGATGAGATCCGGGATATTCGACCCGGTCCAGGCGACAAGGGCGCCGGCGAGGATCACGCCGAGATTGGCAATGACGTCATTGGTGGAGAAGATCCAGCTCGCCCGCATGTGGACGCCACCCTCGCGGTGACGCGCCAGCAGGGCGAGACATGTCATGTTCACGACCAGCGCCAAAAGGGCAATGCTCATCATCAGCGGCGGTTCAGGCGCGCTGCCCAACCAAAAACGCCGCAGTACCTCCGACAGCGCCCCAAGTGCCAGCAGCAGCTGCAGCCAACCCGACAACCGGGCAAGGCGCAACTGGTCGCCGGCAGGACGACCCACGGCATAGAGCGCCGAGCCATAGACCGCGGCGTCGGCGAACATATCGAGCGAGTCGGCGATCAGTCCCGCGGACTGGGCCAGCCAGCCCAGCGCCAGCTCCACCACAAACATGGTCCCGTTCAGGCCCAGCAGCCACTGCAGCGTACGGCGTTCGCGTTGCGGCGATGGCGATGCGGCAAGAGCCATTGTCGGTGTCGTCGCAGTGGAGGAAACCAGGCGCGCGCCCAGACCGAGTGGTTCCAATCGAGCCGCAATCAGCGCGATCGGTCCCTGGTGGACGACCCGCAGTTCCCGCTGTCCCAGGTCGAACGCCAAGGCCACCAGCCCATCCACGGGTTCCAGCGCCATCCGGATCAGGCGTTCCTCGGCGGGACAATCCATTTTCGGGATCGAGAACAAGCTGACCATGGCCTGTTTCCCGGTCATGTCTGATTTCCAGCGATTGGAGATTCGATCAGCGCCGATGCGCGTTCACCCAATTTGGAGTCACGGTCCATGTCCGCCATTCCCCTGAACATGCGCATCCTGGGAGGCATTCCGGGTTGCCGCTGCGGGATCGGTCAGCAGATCGGCCAGGGTGCGATCCCCCAGAACAGCGTGGTTGGCTTCAGCCATTTGCTGCGCCAGCGCCTGCAACGCAGGGCCGCCAGAGCCTGAAACCGGGAGGGGTGGGGCGGTCAGCACGGCGTCCAGGCGAATGTGTTCCGGGGAAAGCGTCAAGACCAAGCGTGGCGGATCATCCTGCGAACGCACCAGGAAGCCCTGTTCCATAAGCCACGCGACCACCGGTCGCAGGGGCGCGGCCACAACGTTCAAGGACGCTGCCAGGGTATTGAGGTCAGCGGGTGGCTGGCCGTCATGGTGGCGCTGCGCCACTGCATGGAGCAGGATCAGCGCCCACTGCTCGTGCCGCCACGATACCTCGGCGTTCCCGCCCGCGCGGGGCATTGTGGCGGCGGGATATTGGACATAAAACGCGACCTGGGCCCCCACCAGCAGGATGGTCCAGACCACATTCAGCCATATCAGCAGCAGGATGAGAATGGCGAAACCGGAATAGATCGCGTCGTAGTTGGTGCTGCCCGCGACGAAAAACGCGAAGGCCTGCCCGCCGACCAACCAGGCCACCGCGGCAAATAAGGCGCCGCAGAGCGCAGCTTGCCAGCGGACTTGGGTATTGGGTAGATAAATATAGATAAAGCTGAAGATGGCGGTGAAGAGGACCAGCGGCGCAAGGCGGGTGATGAGCGATAGGGCCATGCCCAGCGGCTGCCAGTCGCTGAGGCCGCGCATCATTTCAGCGCCCATCACGGAGGCGAAGACCCCGGTGGCAACCAGATAGAGTACCGGCGCCAGCAACACCACGACCAGATAGTCGTTGAAGCTGCGGGCCAGCGAGCGCGCTTCGCTCACGCGCCAGATCTGGTTGAATGCGCGTTCGATCTTCTGAATCAGGGAGACCACGGTGTAGAGCAGGAATCCCAGGCCCACCGAACCCAGCACCCCGACCTTCATGTTTTCCACAAAGCCGATGAGGCGTTCGGTCAGCTCGACGCTTTGGGGACCCAGCGGGGCCAACAATTGGGCAATGAGCGGCTCGGCGACGTTGTGGGCGCCAAAGGCTTTCAGGATTGAAAAAGCCAGCGCCAGGAGCGGCACCAGGGACAGCAAGGTGGTATAGACCAAGCTCATGGCCCAGAGCGAGATCTGGCCCTGGCCCAGGTCCCGTGCGGTGGCCACAGCAGTCCGGGCGGCCAGCAGCAGAATGCGCCGAGGCCTGGAAAGCTGGCCCGGATCGATCGATCCGAGCCGATCCAGCCAGCGCCGAGGCGAGATGAGCGTCATGCCGGGGCGGCTTCCGGCACCAGTCCCAGCTCCTGTTTGAGCTGGCTCTTCAGGATCTTGCCATTGGCATTGCGAGGCAGGGGTTCGGTGCGCAGTTCGATGCGCACCGGCACCTTGAAACGGGCCAGATGCGCCGCGACGTGGGCCTGAAGGTCTTCAACGCTTACCGTATGGCCCGGGGCGATCTGCACCACGGCGCCGACTTCCTCACCCAGCACGCGATGTGGAATGCCGACGACCGCGGCATCCATCACCGCCGGATGGCTGTAGAGGGCATCTTCCACTTCGACGCAGTAGATGTTCTCGCCGCCGCGAATCAGCATGTCCTTGGCGCGGTCGACGATGTAGAGATAGCCTTCCTCATCCATGCGCGCCAGATCGCCGGTGTGCAGCCAGCCGTCGGTGAAGGTCTGGGCATTGGCCTCGGGCCGGTTCCAATAGCCCGGGATGACGTTGGGACCCTTGACCCACAGTTCGCCGACCTGTCCCCGCGGCAGTTCCGCGCCATCGCCGCCGACGATCTTGATCTGGGTGACGGGCGCCGGACAGCCCACGCTGTCGGGGCGGCGGTGATATTCCTCGGCCGAATTGCTGGTGCACAGGGCGGAGGTTTCGGTCATGCCGTAGCCGTTGCCCGGATCCACCTTGGGAAAGGTCTGCTTGATGCGGTTGAGCAGCTCGGGCGCCGCCGGCGCGCCGCCATAGGCGATGTTGGTGACACAGGAGAGATCGTGGTTGGGCAGATCCGGGTTTTCCAATACCTGCCAGACCATGGACGGTACGCCGCCGAAGGTGGAGATTTTTTCCTGTTCAATCAGCTCGATGGCGCGCTGGCTGTCCCATTTGTACATCATCACCAGCTTGCCCCCGGCCAGGGTCATGCCGATCAGAAAGCCGTGGCAGCCGGTCACATGAAACAACGGCACCGACAGCAGCATGCTGGGCCCCACCATCTGCATGCCGGCGGTCGGGTCCTCGCCGCGCAGCACGCTGGCGCGCATGCGCACGAAGGCGCCGCTGATCAGGTTCTGGCAGATGTTGCGATGGCTGCCGAGCGCGCCCTTGGGCTTGCCGGTGGTGCCGGAGGTGTAGAAGATCGTCGCGTTGTCATCCGGGGCGATTGTGGCCTTGGGCAGCACAGCTTTCTCCGGCAGCGCGCCACGGAATTCAAGGAAATCCAGCACGCCGGCAGGCAGCGGCGCCGGGCTGCGGGCGACGATGATCTTCTCCAGGGCCGGCAGGTGGTCCAGGTGGGGCTGGATGCGTTCCATGCGCTCGGCGTCGCAGAACAGCACGCGCGCGCCCGAATCGGTCAGACCGAATTCCAGCTCTTCGCCGGTCCACCAGGCGTTCAGCGGCACGATCACGGCGCCGATGGACACGGTGGCCCAGAAAATCATCGGCCATTCGGGCAGATTGCGCATTGCCAGCGCGACGCGATCGCCCTTTTGGATGCCCAGATCCTCCACCATGCGTGTCGCCAGCACGGCCACGGCGCGATAGTGCTCAGCGAAGGTCCAGCGCTCGTCCTCGTAAACCCGATAATCCTTGGCGCCATGGCTGCGGCTGATGTCGAGCACGGTGCGCAGGGACGGCGGGGCAGCCTTCCAGACGCGGGTGCGGACGCCGCGGATGTCGATTTCCTCGATATTGAACAGGCCCGGTTTGCTGGTGAGCTGCTCGTTGGCCTGGTCGATGGTGAGAGACATGGTGCACTCCTTGGCGGG
>JBAUIG010000321.1:0-2085 GCA_049682735.1 Candidatus Macondimonas sp.
GCGCAGGACACAGATCAGCCGCAGGTCCGGATAGAGTCCATGAATACGGGCCGCAATGCCGGGCGTGTGATCCTCCCCGCCGCGCCCCTCGCTCCAGAGGTAATCTGGCGTCTTTTCTCCAACCGCCCGCACACCCGGCGCGGGCGCAAACTGGGCTTCATACCAGTCCCGCCCTAGCGAAAAACGCTTTGCTTTATCAAAAAAATGCACTTCCTGGGGCGGCAAATGAATCTGCGGATGCATTGCGAGATTATGGGCCAGCCAAGTGGTCCCGGCTTTTTGAGCGCCGATGATGAGAAAATCCGGTTTGGGCACGGCTCAGGCGTCGCCTTCGAAAGCCCAGCCATGCATCTGCAAGGCCTCACCCTCTCGCATCGCCAAGTCAAAACCCTCCAGCGCAACCTCGTCGTGGAGAAAATCCTCGCGCCGAGCCAGCACGGGCTCTGAGCCGGAATCAATGATCCACCCCGCATCGCGCAATCGGCTGGCCGCATGGAAAGAGGCAATTTCGGCAGATTCCCGGTTGACCCAGCAATGAACATACGCGCCGCCCAGAACGCCTCCCTGTTCGGTGGGACGCACCTCGAATACCAGATAGAACATACTCATGACCACCTACCCGTCGCCAAGGCTTCATTTTTGTGTTCCCGTGACGATGCAGAAAGACAGCGGTATTTTCAAGATCAACGCCAAAGGCTGACATACACGTGACACGCTTCGATCTCTCCTCCTGTCATGGATCCGCATCATGAGTTGGCCAGACCTCATTTCAGCGTTGGGAGCCGGATACATGCGGGGATTCGTCACAGGTTTGGCTATCCTCGCAGATCAGCTTTGCCATGGCAGCGCTTTGCTATGGCCATGACTGCTCACAAGACAGCGCATCCCGCTTCTGGCGAGAATGTGCGTTCCCAACGCTTGACGATGGACCGCCCTGAATCAACCTGCCGCGCGGATGTGACATGCCTGATCTTCACTTAAAGCACGACATGGCGCCCTCGGCCTGCCTGCATCGCCCGACCCGCCTGATGAATAAACGGCCACGTCGATTTCATCGCCTGCTCGCATGTCACGGTTTGCTGATTCTCATGCATGCTGCACACGCGAGCGGCGTGCAAACCTTGACCGCGGAACCCACCGAGGCACAACGCGCACAGAGCGTCCTGCTATGGAATGCCGAGGCGGTCGACCGATTTTATGCGGATCGCAAAGGCGAATCATTGTGGCTTGAAGCGGGCCAACCCCGACCCGCCCTGGCAAGCCTGATAGAGGCCCTAGATGGTCTGAACAACCATGGATTGAATCCAGATGATTACCACCTGAACGCGCTCCGGGTGTATATCAACCGACTGGGCCCTGACGCGCGCGCGCCAGACCAACAATTCCAGCTCGAACGGCAGGCAACAGATGCTTTTTTGACACTGGCCACGCATATGGCGACGGGCCGTGTACACCCGGCTGTTCGAGAGCCGCGTCAAATTCCTTTGGACGCCTTGCCGCAATTAACGCGCCTGCTGGTTGATGCGGTTGCCCTGGATCAGGTTGCAGCCTCATTGACGCCCCATCCAGCCGATCCGGGTATCTATAGCGGCCTACAAGCAGCCTTGCTCCGCTGGGTACGAGCGCCTAATCCGCGTCCACTGCCGATGGGCCCGTCATTGCGCCCCGGTGATCGCAATGAGCGGATCGAAGCATTGCGCGATCGCTTGGCTGCATGGGAAAAGCTCGCCGCCGATCGGCCTCCAGAACAAGCCCCCACGGACGATCCCCAGTACTTTGATGAGGCACTCGCGCGACGGGTCGCAGATTTTCAACGTCAGATGGGACTTGATCATGACGCGATCGTGGGACCGCAGACAATAGCTGCCCTGAACACCTCGCGAGCGGTGCGCCTGGACCAATTGCGCGCCAACTTGGAACGGCAACGCTGGCCCTCACCCTCCGATAGCGATGGCCTGATCCGGGTGAATCTACCGGATTTCACGCTATCCGCGATCCGTGATGGCCGAGAAGTCTGGCGCACCCGGGTCATTGTGGGCCGTCAATACCGCCCCACACCCCTGCTCAGCGGAGCAATCGATACCA
>JBAUIG010000322.1:0-3639 GCA_049682735.1 Candidatus Macondimonas sp.
ACCGGAGTACAGTTCACTGATGAGCAGGGCGAGCACCGTTGCGACGAAAATAGTGATGGGCCATATGCCGCCCAGCAGGGTCATGGGAATGCCTGCCAGAACCACCCAGGTGCCAATGAAGAATCGATTGTATTTCCAGAATGCGCGAATCATGGCGTCTCCTCCATGTTTATAAATAATTCAGCAGGCACGTCAGCCCGGGCGAGCCATGCCCTGATCCCTTGAAGGATGAGGATTGGCTTCTGCGATTTATGCTTGAAGACTCTCATGAACTGAACGGTCGGTCAAGCGCCGCTTCTGGAAAAGACGCACTGGCCATGGCGCAAATGGACCCTATTGTTTGATGGCGCTGACGATACCGTAGACCCACGCGCGGCCAATGAGGCAGGGGTATTGCAGTTTGGCGGCGACAATGTTTTGTGTCTGGATCGGGGTGCGAATGCGCAACTTTTCCAGCAGCTTGCCGCCTAGATAAGTGTACTTGGCAGCGATGTGCATGCGCCGTGAAGAAGGTAGAACCCGAGCAAGTGCATCTTCGAATTGAATCTCATTGAAACCGGTAGCCGCCAGATCCTGCTGAAACTGATTGACGCCTGCGAGATTGTCCACTGCCCAGCCATCCAGCCAGCGACGGTAATCCTCGCGCAGATGCTCGGGGAAGGCCGTGTCGTTCATGAATCCGTCAGTGATGACCAGGCGTCCACCGGGCTTGAGTAATCGATAGGCCTCACGGATGAAATCGCGCTTGTCGAGGGTATAGCTGACACTTTCCATGCCATAGATCCCATCGAACTGACCCTCCGGCAGACCGGTGTCGGTATAACTGCGCTGGACAAAGCGCACCTGCTGCGTCAGGCCGCGTTTGCGTGTCAGATGCTCGGCACGGGCCAATTGCTCGGGGGAGATGTTGACGCCTGTGACATCGGCACCGCATTCCTGGGCCATCCAGATGCTGGTTCCGCCAATGCCGCAACCTGCATCCACCAGCCGATGGCCGGGTTGCACGGCCAGCCGCCGGGCCACCTGTCGATTCATGTTCAGGACGGCAGCATTGTGCCCAGGGTGTTCAGCGTCGTGATAACCATAGTGCAGCCCCAAGTGGCGGAACGTGCCCCATATCATCTGGTAATCGATGTGACTTTCCCGGTAATAATCCAGGATGGCTTGCTGTTGGGTATCCATACCGTTTTCAGATCATCATGTAAATGACAATGAAGTATAGCAGGGGATCCGAGGCCGCTTTGAAATGTGATAAATAGGTCATGTGAAGGAATCGGACGCCCTCGTCTGGGCGAGGTGAATGAGGCAAGGATGTCGAAATGCCGGAGCAAAAGCGTGCATGGCGCTGGTGGTCTGCAAAGAACCGGGTTCTGATCGAGCACCGCCGCCGGTTTCTGGTTCTGGGCTTGGGTCTTTGCCTGATTGCCATTTATTATTCGGCGATTCTGCCCCCTGGGGGCCGCATGATCGCCTATTTGCTCACCCGCCAAGCCGACCCGCAGTTGCAATTGGCTTTCATCCTGGGCGGCACATTCCTGTTTTTGGGCCTCTGGGGCTACAAGCTCCATCATGACAGCAACTGAAATCGCCCGCTTTTTTCTTCTGCATGACGCTTTTTTGGCATTCCTGGCGCCTGGACACCCGGTCAATCCAGCCAGGCGCGGGCATTCTGGAACATGCGCAGCCACGGGCTGTCTTCCGGCCAATCACGGGGATGCCACGACAGGTTGGCGCTGCGGATCACCCGCTCGGGATGCGGCATCAGGATCGTGACCCGACCATCGTCGGTGGTCAAACCTGTGATGCCCTCTGGAGACCCATTGGGATTGGCCGGGTAGCGTTGCGCTGGTCGGCCCCCGGCATCGACATAGCGCAGTGCCACGCGCGCGCGGGTGGCATCCGCAGGATGATCGAAGCTGACGCGCCCCTCCCCATGGGCCACGGCGATTGGCAGACGGGCGCCGGCCAGATCGCGCAGGAACAGGGAAGGCGAAGCCGTCACTTCCACCAGGCTCAAGCGCGCCTCGAATTGTTCCGAGCGATTGCGCAGGAAGCGCGGCCAGTGCGCAGCGCCGGGAATCAGCGTCTTGAGTTGGGAGAGCATCTGGCAGCCGTTGCAGACCCCTAAGGAAAAGCGGTCAGATCGCTCGAAGAAGGCTTGGAACATATCCCGCAATTGGGCATTGAACAGGATGCGTTTGGCCCAGCCGCCGCCTGCCCCCAGCACGTCGCCGAACGAGAAACCGCCACAGGCCGCAAGCCCGTGGAAATCCGCGAGGGAGGCCCGGCCGCTCAACAAATCGTTCATGTGCACATCGACGGCCACGAAGCCGGCGCGATCGAAGGCTGCTGCCATCTCCACCTGACCGTTCACCCCTTGCTCGCGCAGGATGGCCACCCGCGGGCGGGCACCACCAACACGGGGGGCCGCCAAAGTCGGCATCGCCGGCAGGTGCAGCGTGTCGAGCCCCGGATCGCCAGGATCCAGAATGGCGTCATAGGCCTCCTGGGCGCAGTCAGGGTCATCGCGCAGCGCCTGCAATGTGAAACTGGTTTGTGACCACAGCCGGCGCCAATCGACGCGGTCACCTTCCAGCACCACTATTCCGCCCGTGTGAAAGCGCAGCGTACGCTCCGGCTGGGGTGTGCCAAGGGTGTGCGTCTGTGCGGCGAGACCCGCTTGCGCCAGGGTTTCTTCCACCATCGCTTGGTCTGCGGTGCGAATCTGGACCACCGCGCCCAGCTCCTCGGCAAACAGCGCACCGACAAGGTCTGTGCCCAGCGGGGCGAGATCGATCTCCAGCCCACAGCCGCCGGCAAACGCCATTTCCGTCAGGGTGACAAACAGCCCGCCGTCGGAGCAATCGTGGTAGGCCAGCAGTTTGTTCTGCGTCGCCAGTTCATGGATCACGCGCACGAATGCGCGCAGCCGCGCCGGGTCATCCACGTCGGGCGGAACGCCGCCCACGTGACCGAAGACCTGTGCCAGGCAGGATCCACCCAGGCGCTGGCGGCCCGCGCCCAGGTCGATGAGGAGCAGCACACTGGGGCCGGCATCGTGACGCAATTCGGGTGTGAGGTGATGGCGTACGTCGGGAACGGTGGCAAAGGCGGTCACGATCAGTGACAGGGGCGAGGTGACGCTGCGGGTTTGATCTGCCTCGCGCCAGACCGTTTTCATCGACAACGAATCCTTGCCCACGGGGATGGTGATGTCCAGCGCAGGACACAGTTCCAGGCCCACCGCCCGGACCGCCTCGTACAACGCGGCGTCCTCGCCGGGATGGCCTGCGGCGGCCATCCAGTTGGCCGACAACACCACCTGATGGGTATCGGGGATTGCCGCTGCGGCCAGGTTGGTGAGGGACTCGCCAACTGCCAGGCGGGCGGCAGCGGCCGCATCGATCAAGGCGACCGGGCTGCGTTCGCCCAGGGCCATGGCTTCCCCCGTCCAGCCGGTATAGGCGGTCGTGGTAATGGCGCAGTCGGCGACGGGCACCTGCCAGGGGCCCACCATCTGGTCGCGCACCGTGAGCCCGCCCACGGAACGATCGCCGATGGTGATGAGGAAACTCTTGTCGGCAATGGTCGGCAGGGTCAACAGCCGGGACGCGGCTTCAGCCAAATCGACCTGACGCA
>JBAUIG010000323.1:0-5461 GCA_049682735.1 Candidatus Macondimonas sp.
TCCCGGCAAGCTGAAAGGCCGGAGTCCGCAGATTGGCCTTGCTCAGCCAGCGATGCGTCACATACTTGTCCTGACAGCGGCTCATGGCGATGGCGCTGGTCAGCTCGCTCAGTGATTCGCGGCACACCACGCTCTTGCCCCCCAGGGAAAGCCGAAAATAACTTTCCTTGCCATCGAGGATGTCGACGGCAATGCCGCGGCTACGTGCTTCGTCGACGATGATGCGGGCATAGGGATTCAGGTCTTCTTCGAACTCGGGTCCGATGAACAGCGTCTCGTTATAGGCATTCTTGTTCTTGATGGCGAATACCTGAACGGGCTTGAAACCGAACTTGTCATAAAGCGCCTTGGCCTGGGTGTTGCTGTGAATCACCGACAGATCCATGTGTGCACGACCGGCTTCCTTGAAATGCTGCGCGAGTGCGCAGACCAAGCTCTGGCCGATACCGGGGAGCAGGGCGATTGGATCGACTGCCAGACACCACAGGCTGGAGCCATTGTTCGGATCGTCGAAGACGGCCTTGTGGTCGACGCCGGTCACTGTGCCGACCACCTGACCACTGTGGGTGTCGACTGCGATCAGGTAGACGATCTTTTCGGAATCGCGCTGGCGCCAGATGAAGTTGGCATCGGAGGGCACCATGTCGCGCTTGAGATAAAGATTGTTGATGGCCTCGGCTTCGGCCTCCTGCTCGATGCGGCGGATCTCGATGGCCCCATTGGGTACCTCAACCTCGAAGTCGGACAGATTGAGGCGCAGCATGTCCGAGGGATCCAGGAACAGCTGTTGCGGTGCATAGGACAGCACGACGTGCGGCTTGGTGACATAGGCCGCGATATCGCGCTGGCCCGGTCGCTCCTTGATCATCTCGGTGGCGATCTGGCCTGGATCCTTGAACGTCTGAGCAAAGATGATCCGACCCCAGCCACAGTACAAGGCCACCTGGTCACGCATGACGCTTCTCCTCGCGGTCGACCGCACGATCCTCAAATGCCATGAGTCTGTAGCCAGTTCTCCAGCAGCCCAAGCTGCCACAGTTTGGACCCCCGCAGAGGCGTGATATGCGCTTCGGGATCACTGAGCAGAAGATCCAGATAGTCGCGCCTGAACAGTCCCCGGTTGCGCGCTCGCTCGCTGAGCAAGGCGTCGCGAACATAATCCAGGACCTCGCCACGCAGGTACTTCAACGCCGGCACCGGAAAGTAGCCTTTGGGGCGATCGATCACCGCGGCTGGGATTACCGAACGGGCCGCCTCCTTGAGGAGGTACTTCCCGTCCCCTCGAACCTTGAGCGCCGCGGGCATGGTCGCCGCATATTCCACCAGCTCGTGGTCGAGGAATGGCACCCTCGCCTCGAGCCCCCAAGCCATGGTCATGTTGTCCACCCGTTTGACTGGATCATCGACCAGCATCACTGTTGTATCAAGCCGCAATGCCTTGTCGACCGGGTCATCAGCGCCGGCGCGTGCGAACTCGGCCTGCACAAACTCGGAAGCGAAATCACCCTGGATCCAGGAATCGGCTACGACCTGGCGGTATTCGTCGAAATCCCGATCGAAAAAGGCCTGGCGATAAGTCTCGAAGGGCTGCGCAGTGTTCACCATGGGTGGATACCAGTGATACCCGCCGAATACCTCATCGGCGCCCTGGCCACTTTGCACGGCTTTGCAGGTGCGCGCCACCTCACGCGAGAGCAGGTAGAACCCGATGCAGTCATGGCTGACCATGGGCTCGGACATGGCCTGGATCGCGGCCGGCAGTTCCGCGAGCAATTCCCGGGATGACACCCGGATGCGGTGGTGATCGGTGGCGAAGGCTTCCGCCACAATGTCCGAGTAATGAAACTCGTCGCCGGCCTCCTCGCCGATGCTCTCGAAGCCGACCGAATAGGTGCGGAATCGGCTCACCCCAGCTTCGGCAATCAAGCCTACCAGCAGGCTGGAATCGACGCCGCCTGAAAGCAATACACCGACATCGACCGCCGCAACCAGCCGCCGCCGCACCGCGGTTCGCAACGCGGCCAACAGCCCTTCGCGCCATTCCGCCTCGCTGCGCTCGATGTCGTGGCGAAATTCGAGTGTCCAGTAACGCTGCGCCTCGATCCGACCTTCTGCATCGATGACCAGATAGTGGGCCGGCAGCACCTTGCGCACACCTTGCACGATGGTGCGCGGCGGGGGCACCACAGCATGGAAACTCAGGTAGTGGTTGAGCGCAACTGGATCGATGGCGGTGTCGATGCCGCCAGCGGCAAGCAGGGCGGGCAGGGTAGAGGCAAAAGTCAGGCGGGATGCGTCGGCCGAGTAGTAGAGCGGCTTGATGCCCAAACGGTCGCGCGCCAGGATGGTGCGCCCGCTGTCGCGTTCCCAGATGGCCAGGGCGAACATACCCTGAAATCGCTGGAGACACGCAATACCCCAGGCGTGGTAGGACTTGAGCACCACCTCAGTATCGCCTTCGGAGTAGAACGTGTAACCCAGACCTGCGAGTTCGGCACGCAGCTGAGGATGGTTGTAGATCGCGCCGTTGAATACGACCCCAAGCCCCAGACTCGGATCAACCATCGGCTGCTGGGAGTGGGCCGACAGATCCATGATCATCAGTCGCCGGTGGCCGAAAGCCCGGTTGCCGACGGCGAATGTGCCACCATCGTCCGGGCCACGCGGCGCCATTGCCTGCTTCATGCGCTCGATGCGCGCCACATCGATCGCCTGTCCGTCGTGTCGGATTTCACCGCAGATACCACACATGGGCTGAATCCCTATCAGGTGTTGTTCCAACGCCTGCGCAATGATGTCCAGGTGACAAAATTGGGAAAAATATTGCGCAAAACAGACGTGCCGTATTAGTAAAACATCATCATTTTCGTTCCGAACCGGCTACCCAGATACTGCATCCCCCGATGGACTTGATATTCATAATGATATTTTCCAAGCCTGCTTAAGCAATACCAGAAATGTGGGCTTTCCAGTTACTGAAAGTTAAAATCACCAAGCATTTTTGATGTGATCCCAGCTGATAACTCACCCCTCAGAGATTCCGCCAGCGACACCCTGATGCTGCCATTACCGCTCAATCATAGCAAATAACTAGAAAGGTAGGGATTAGCAGCGCCACATTTTACAAGAGGCGCGCCAAGTTCGGCGTCAATGGAGGCCGCCATCCCTGAGGACCCACCACAAAGAACCGAAGGAGAAAACAGCCGACTCAGGAAGATATCCGACGAGGAGCACATCATGGCCGAGATCGCAGGTACGGTCTCCCGCGGTTGCGAAATCTCGTCAGCCATGTAGAATGCTTTCAATATCCAACAATCTGCTAGAGCTTTTTTCCGCATTTGTTATTTACATTAGGCTAAACATTACATTCGATTATTGTTGTTAATTTTTCTTGTCATCCGACCCGCCAATTCATTCCAAAATTATTCTTTGAGTACCATGTATAAACTAACTGGCCTTAATGGCTCGATTGAGTTGCGCACGCCAACCGCCGACTTGGGCGCAGCTGTCGCCCAGCTGGTCCGGGAGTGTCCGCCGCTGGACCCCAATTCCACTTACTGCAACCTATTGCAATGCAGTCATTTTGCTGAAACCTCGGTCGCCGCAATGCGTCAGGGGGAACTGATAGGCTTCATTTCTGGTTACCGCATTCCCGAACAGCCCGATACCCTGTTCATCTGGCAGGTGGCGGTGAGTGAAAAGGCCCGCGGCAAGGCCTTGGCTACCCGCATGCTCGAACACATCCTGACTCGTCAAAACAGTCAAGACATCACCCATCTGGAAACCTCCATCACCCCCGACAACCAAGCATCCTGGGCCTTGTTCAAGGGCCTGGCAAAACGGCTGGATACACCCATCACGTCCAGCGTGCTGTTTGACAAGGAGCGTCATTTTTCAGGCGCGCACGATTCCGAACTGCTAGTACGCATAGGGCCCTTCCAGCAGCAGAAAGTCCAGGCCATTACCCTTTTCCGCGCTACGACACTGACCCCACCGGGAGGACGTTCCATGAAAATCTTTGAAGAGATCGAATCCGAAGTGCAGAGCTATGCGCGCTCGTTTCCCCGCGTGTTCAACGAAGCGCGCGATGAACTGATGTTCGACCACGAAGGAAATCGTTACCTTGATTTTCTGGCCGGCTCCGGTTCGCTGAATTACGGCCACAACAATCATGTCTTCAAGGAAGCGCTGCTGGATTACATCAGCCGCGACGGCATCACCCACGGCCTCGATATGCACACTACTGCCAAGGCTGCGTTTCTGGAGACCTTCGACCAGAAGATCCTGCAACCGCGTAAACTGAAATATCGTGTGCAGTTCACTGGCCCTACCGGCACCAACGCGGTGGAAGCGGCAATCAAGCTGGCGCGCAACGTAACTGGCCGCGAAACCATTGTCGCGTTTACCAATGGCTTCCACGGTGTATCCCTGGGTGCCCTGGCTGCCACTGGCAATTCCCATCACCGCGGTGCCGCCGGCATCGGCCTCAATGGCACGGCACGCATGCCCTACGACGGCTATCTGGGTGAAGGCTTCGACACCACCAATTACCTCGATAAGGTCATGTCGGATTCCAGCAGTGGCATCGACAAGCCAGCGGCGGTGATCGTAGAAACTGTGCAGGGCGAAGGCGGTATCAATGTCGCATCGCTGAAGTGGCTGAAGAATCTGGAAAAAGTGTGTCGCAAACATGACGTACTGCTGATCATCGACGACATCCAGGCCGGCTGCGGCCGCACCGGCACGTTCTTCAGTTTCGAGGAAGCCGGCATCCAGCCGGACATGGTAACGCTTTCCAAATCCCTGAGTGGTTACGGTCTGCCGATGGCGGTGGTGCTACTGAAACCGGAACTGGATCGCTGGAAGCCGGGCGAACACAACGGCACCTTCCGTGGCAACAATCTGGCTTTCGTCACTGCCAGGACAGCTATCGATTTCTATTGGTCGGACAACGCCTTCAGCGAAGACATCAAGCGCAAGGGCGACTATGTTTCCCAGCGTCTGGAAAGCATCGTGCGCAAGTTCGGCCAGGGCAATTTCACCACCCGCGGTCGAGGTCTATTTCAAGGCATCAACTGCGTGAACGGTGAATTGGCGGAAAAGATAACTCGCAAATCCTTCAAGGACGGTTTGATCATAGAAACCAGCGGTGCGGACAACCATGTGGTGAAATTCCTCTGTCCGCTGACCATTACCGACGCACACCTGAAAGAAGGCATCGACATCGTAGAAAACGCCATTGCGTCGGTGTGCCAGAAGGAAGATTCCATTCCATCCGAAGTCGTGTACTACAAGCCCCGCGCCAAAGTCGGTTGATACCAGGAGAACTACGATGATCGTTCGACAATTGCAGGACGCCGAACAAACCAACCGCCGCATCATCTCGCCTGACGGCAACTGGGAAAGCACCCGCATGTTGCTCAAGGGCGACAACATGGGGTTTTCTTTCCACATCACCACC
>JBAUIG010000324.1:0-2257 GCA_049682735.1 Candidatus Macondimonas sp.
AGACATGGGTCACGCCCAAGGCATTCATGCGGCGTAGCACCACCGGAGAGTCGCGTCCGGAGATGACGGCAACGGCAATGCCATGGCGTGCCAGCAGCTTGATTCCCAGCCCGTCGCGGGCATGGAATACCTTCATCTCCGGCCCTGCGGGAGAAAAGTACAGGCGGCCATCGGTGAGGACGCCATCCACGTCGAACACCACAAGCCGGATGCGGCGCGCCCGCGCGAGCAGTTCCGCTGTCTGCATCATGCCACGCCGGCCCGCAGCAGATCGTGCATGTGCAGGGCACCGATGACGCGATCCGTGTCATCCACCACCACCAGCGCGGTGATCTTGTGCGCTTCCATGACATTCAGCGCCTCCACGGCCAGTGCGTCGGGAGCGAGCGTCGTACCATGCCGGGTCATGACCGCTTCAATCGGCGTTCGCTGCAGGTCAACGGCATCAGCCAGGGCCCGGCTCAGATCGCCATCCGTGAAAATGCCCTGCAGACGCATCTGGTCGTCCACCACCGTGGTCATGCCCAAGCCCTGCCGCGTCATTTCCAGCAAGGCATCCCCCAGGAATGTGCCCAAGGCAACCTGCGGCACGCGGGGCGGCCGATGCATCAGGTCTTCCACCCGTAACAGCAGTCGCTTGCCCAGCGTGCCGCCCGGATGGGAACGAGCGAAATCTGCTTCGGTGAAGCCCCGCGACTCCAGCAGGGAGATGGCCAGCGCATCTCCCATGGCGAGCGCTGCGGTGGTACTTGCGGTCGGCGCCAGGCCCAGCGGGCAGGCTTCCTGATTCACAGCGATATCCAGACACACGCTTGCGACGCGCGCCAGGCTGGAGTGGGGCTGGCCGGTCATGCAAATGAGTGGGATGCCCTGGCGCTTGAGGAGCGGGACGATGGCCAGAATCTCCTGGGTTTCGCCAGAATTTGACAGCGCTATCACCACATCGGCCCGGGTCACCATCCCCAGGTCGCCATGGCTGGCCTCTGCCGGGTGAAGAAAGAACGCGGGCGTTCCGGTGCTGGCCAGTGTGGCGGCGATCTTGCGCGCGATATGGCCGGATTTGCCCATGCCCATCACAACCACCCGGCCCTGGCAGCCGAGCAGCAGTTTACAGGCCTGCAGGAAGTCCTCGCCGATCCGGTCGATGAGGGCTGCAACGGCCTCGGCCTCAATGCGAAGGACCGCTTTGGCCATGAGAAGAATGGCATCAGCGCGCATGCGGATGGTATGAAAATCCAATGTGGTGGAGGACGGTCGAAGGGCGAAGGATAGCCCACCTGCGGCGGAACACGGTAGTTGAGGATCATCAGCGTGGACCGACGGGTTGTCCACATGGCCTGTGGATAATCTTGTGGGTAAGGCGCGGGCAAAGTGTGGAAAGCCGCAAGAAACAAGGGTTTCAGTTCCTTGGTCATAAAATGACCGTTTTCTTAAAGTTATTGTTTTTCAATAAGTTGAATTTATTTATTGATTTTGTTGAGGGCTTTTAAAGCGTAAAAAGTCAATCCCTGAATCGGGTTGATCCTGTGCATAAGCTGGGGGAAAAACAGGGGGAAACGGGGGGTTGTCGTTGCTGATCAGGCGGATGGCAATGATTCGTCGCTCAAAAACGGTAACAGCAATTCGTTGACCAGGGCCATCCCGCGTGGGGTGGGCATCAGGCTGCCGCCCTGCAACCGCAGCAAGCCGTCGGACAGGGCCGGTGCCAACTTGCTCAGCAGCGCGGCCGGGTCCAGCCCGGTGCGCCGCGCATAGAGTTCCGGCCTGAACCCGTCGGTCAGCCGCAGGGCATTCATCAGGAACTCCAGCGGCCGCACCAGGGGCGCTACAGCGGCGTGCTCGGCCAGTCGCTCCGGGCCTTTGGCGGTGGCCAGATAGCGTTGAGGGTGAGCGTGTTTGCGCGTCCGCCAGATCTGCCCTGAGCCGGGATCAGTCAATTTGCCATGGGCACCTGCCCCAAGCCCCAGATAATCTCCGAAGGTCCAGTAATTGAGATTGTGTCGACAGGCATGCCCGGGCCGGGCAAAGGCCGACACCTCGTATTGGCGAAAACCGGCTCGCGCCAGCCGGACCCGACAGCGTCGCTCCATGCGCCACAGCGTTTCTCCCGCTGGCAGGGTGGGCGGCCGGATGGCAAAGGGCGTGTTGGGCTCCAGCGTGAGCTGATAGTGCGACAGGTGGTTGGAATTCAGCGCCAGCGCCTGATCGACATCCTCCAGTGCCTCGGTTTCGGTTTGCCCGGGCAGTCCGTACATCA
>JBAUIG010000325.1:0-1955 GCA_049682735.1 Candidatus Macondimonas sp.
CGTGCGCGCAGCGCCGCATCCTCCCGCAGCTGATTCATCGCCCGCGTCCAGTCCGCCGACGTCGTAGCGAGGTAACCGTTGACGCCGGGCTCGACCAACTGGCGGTTGACACCCACCGGCGAGGCGACCACCGGCTTGGCGCAGGCCATGTACTGGATCAGCTTGTAGCCGCATTTGCCCCGTTCCCAGGATGCATCCGGCAACGGCATGATGCCCACGTCAAACGATGCGATATCCGCCACCTCGCTGGCCTCGGTCCAGGGCCGGATCTCGGCAGGCAGATTCCCGGGAGCGCCCCGACCCGCGCCCACCAGGACCAAGCGCGTATCCGGCTGTGTCAGCAGCTCGCGCAGGGCCGGGGCAACGGCGGCCAGGTAGGCGGCGGTCTGGGGAGAGCCGATCCAGCCGATGGTAAAAGGCGATGGACCGCACGCTTTGTCCGCGACGGCTTTTGCGGGATAGCGCGCCAGATCCACCACCGTCGGCAACAGCGCCACCCGCCGCGCGCCGGCCTGGCGCGCGCGGTCCGCCAGGTAGTCGTTGCCGGCGATCACCAGCCGCGCCCCAGCCATCACCCGGTCGATCTTGCGCCCCAGCAGCCGCCGCACGAGCACGCGGGGATGCTGGTCATAGTTGTGAAACAGCGCGTCGTCGTAATCCACCACATACGGCACGCCCGCCGCCGCCAGCAGGCGCTCGGCGCTGGCCGGCAGCATCGGAAACAATTCTTTTTCGATCCACAGCAGGTCGAAGCGCCGCACCGCCAGCAATTGCCACAAGCGCGCCAGATAGGCCCGCGCCACCCGAGACCACGGCCGCCGGCCTGCGCCATAAAGGGTTTCGAGATAGGCGTCATCCAGCAGCGGCGCCCAGTGCACGTCGATGCTGCAAGCGGCCAGATGGGGCAGGTATTGCAGAGCGCGCAACCGGGTGCTGGCGCCCTGGCGGCCATAGCGGCTGAGCAACAGGACGTTCATGGGATGTGGGGCGCCGGTAAGCGCCAGCGGGCGGGCAGATCCCGGACCAACCAGCGATAGGCCGCCAGCACCTCACGGACTTGGGTAAATGAGCCCCGCGCCAGCGCCTGGCCCAGCCGCAGCAAGGGCTCGATAAGCAGGGTCCCGGCCCAGACGCCCGCTGCGCCGATCGGCGTGAAATGCTTGCGCGCATAGCGCAGGCGGCTGTCCAGGCTGTAGTAGAGCCGGCGCGCCTTGATCTGCTCGGAGGTGCCGCCGCCCTTGTGATAGACGTGGACCTCGGCGCAATAGTCGATGCGCCAGCCGGCCCGGCGCACCCGCTCGGACAGGTCCAGGTCTTCCAGATAGACGAAAAAGCGCGGATCGAAGCCGCCCAGGGCGCTGAACAGCTCGCGGCGGATCAGATAGAACGCCCCCATGACATGATCCACCGCCCGGCTGCAGCGGTGGTCCCAGCGCCGCAGCAGATAGCCGCTGGTCCATGGCGTAATGCGGTCCACGCCCAGCAGATGGACCCACATGCGTGCCGCGGTGGCCCGGCGCGCGCAATGGCGGTGAGTCTGGCCCTGGTCACCCAGCAGCCGGGCGCCACACACGCCCGCCGCAGCGCCGGCTGGGCTTTCCAGATGGACCACGGCACGATCGAGCGCGTCGGCTTCGATGCGCGTGTCCGGATTGAGGAACAGCAGGTAATCCGCGCGCGTCTCAGTCGCGCCCTGGTTGCAGGCGACGCCGAAACCCCGGTTGTCGGGGTTGCGCATTATCCGCAGCGGCAGCCGGTCCGCTGGCAGGTCGGCCAGGGAGTCATCCTGGGAGGCATTGTCCACCACCACCACCTGCGCCAGATGAAACCGCTCCTGGCGCGCGCCGGCCAGTGCCTGCATGCAGTCGCGCAACTGGTCGCCGGCATTCCAGTTGACGATGATCACCGCCAGCGTGGGAATCGCCATGATCAGGAGCGACCGCGCAGGCCGGCGC
>JBAUIG010000326.1:0-4925 GCA_049682735.1 Candidatus Macondimonas sp.
CGATGGTTCGCACCACCCCATCACCCAATTGCTGCTGGACTTCCAGAACCAGGCCAGCGGACTCGACCACCAAGGCATGGTAGATCGCAGGGACCGCGTCCCGGGGGAATTCAACGTCCACCACGGCGCCAATGATCTGAACGATTTTTCCGGAGCTCATCTGTCTGGTTCCCCTAAGGCTTAGGTCCGCATCTGCGCGGATCGCGCAAGGTAATTGGGTGCTGCCATCCGGCGGCGGTTCAGGTCACGGCGGCCGCGCCGGCCACAATCTCGGCCAGTTCCTGGGTAATGGCGGCTTGACGGGCCTTGTTGTAGACCAGCGTCAGGCTTGTGATGACTTCACCCGCATTGTCAGAAGCCGATTTCATGGCCACCATGCGAGCGGCCATCTCGCAGGCGATGTTTTCAACCACCGCCTGGTAAATCTGTGACTCCACGTAGCGCACCAGCACGTCGTCCAGCAAGGCTTCGGGGCTGGGCTCGTAAAGATAGTCCCAGTTCTGCAGCATTTCGGACTCGCGCACCGGCTCCACCGGCAGCACCTGCTGCACCACGGGCTTTTGCGTCATGGTGTTGACGAACTCGTTCCGCACCAACAGCAGACGATCGATCTGGCCGTCACGGTAGGCATCGAGCATCACCTTGATGGTGCCGATGACCTGATCGAGATGGGGGCGATCCCCCAACCCGGTTTGCTGGGCCACAATCGCGCCACCCAAGCGCCGGAAAAAGCTGACGCCCTTGCCACCCAGAATGGCCAGATCGACGGCAACGCCCTGGGCATCCCAGCGCCGCAGCTCACCCAGCACGGTCTTGAACAGATTGATGTTCAGGCCGCCGCACAAGCCGCGATCGGTTGAGACGAAGAGGATCCCCACCCGGTTGACCGGCTCACGCGGCAACAGGAAGGGGTGCCGGTAGTCCGGACTGGCCGCCGCCAAATGGCCGATGACCTGGCGCATGCGCTGGGCATAGGGCCGGGTGGCGCTCATCTGATCCTGCGCCTTGCGCATCTTGCTCGCCGCGACCATTTCCATGGCCTTGGTGATCTTCTGCGTGTTGCGAACGCTGCGGATCTGGGTGCGTATTTCTTTGGTGCCGGCCATATCTCACCTATCGGGTTCGTGGCTTACCAGGTCCCGGTGGCCTTGAAGTCCTCGATGATCTTTTTCAGACCGCTTTCGATTTCAGCATTGAAATCGCCCGTTTCATCAATCCTGGCCAACATGCCGGCATGGGCGGAGCGGGCGAAGTCATGGAGCGCGGCTTCAAACGCCACCACTTTCTTCACGTCCACGCTGTCCAGATGGCCTTCATTGGCGGCATACAGGGACAGCGCCATCAGCGCGATGGACAGCGGCGCGTACTGCCTCTGCTTCATCAGCTCAGTGACGCGCTGGCCGCGATCCAGCTGCTTGCGCGTCGTTTCATCCAGATCGGATGCAAACTGGGCAAATGCCGCGAGTTCACGATACTGGGCCAGCGCCAGACGCACGCCACCGCCGAGCTTCTTGATGATCTTGGTCTGGGCGGCGCCACCCACACGGGAGACCGACAGACCGGCGTTGATGGCCGGGCGGATGCCTGCGTTGAACAGATCCGATTCCAGGTAGATCTGGCCGTCAGTGATCGAGATCACGTTGGTGGGCACGAAGGCCGACACGTCGCCCGCCTGGGTTTCGATGATCGGCAACGCCGTCAGGGAGCCCGTTTGACCCTTCACTTCGCCATTGGTGAGCTTTTCGACGTAATCGGCATTGACGCGCGCCGCCCGCTCAAGCAAGCGCGAATGCAGATAGAACACATCCCCAGGATAGGCTTCGCGGCCCGGCGGGCGGCGCAGCAACAGGGAAATCTGGCGGTAGGCCCACGCCTGCTTGGTCAAATCGTCATAAACGATCAATGCGTCCTGGCCACGATCGCGGAAATACTCGCCCATGGCGCATCCGCTATAGGGCGCAATGTACTGCAGGGCGGCGGAGTCCGATGCACTGGCCGCCACCACGATCGTGTGCGCCAGGGCGCCATGCTCTTCCAGCTTGCGCACCACGGCGGCAATGCTGGACGACTTCTGGCCGATGGCGACGTAGATGCACTTAACGCCGGTGCCTTTCTGGTTGATGATCGCATCCACCGCAACGGCAGTTTTGCCGGTCTGGCGGTCACCGATAATCAATTCGCGCTGGCCGCGGCCGACCGGCACCATAGCGTCAATGGCCTTCAGCCCGGTTTGAACCGGCTGGGACACCGACTGGCGGGCAATCACGCCGGGCGCCACTTTTTCAATAGGCGATGACAGGGCGGTATCGATCGGGCCTTTGCCATCGATGGGCTGACCCAGCGAATTCACCACGCGGCCGAGCACGGCCTCGCCCACGGGCACCTCCAGAATGCGCCCGGTGCAGCGCACCCGATCGCCTTCCGTGATCTGCTCGTATTCGCCCAGCACCACGGCACCGACGGAATCACGCTCCAAATTGAGCGCCAGGCCATAGATGCCGCCAGGGAATTCCAGCATCTCACCTTGCATCGCAGCCGTGAGGCCATGGATGCGGCAGATTCCGTCGGCCACGCTGATGACCGTCCCCTCGGCGCGCGCTTCCGCGACGACCTGGAAGTTCTGAATGCGCTGTTTGATCAGCTCGCTAATCTCGGCGGGATTGACTTGCATGTTGCTTCCTCGTCAATGAACCAGTGCGCGGGAAAGACGTTCCAGCTGGCTGCGGACCGACCCGTCGATAACCAAATCACCGGCGCGAATGACCGCGCCGCCCACCAAGCTTGCGTCGACCCGGGAGGTCAGGTTGACCCGTCGCCCGAGCCGCCGCGACAAGGCCTCGCTGATCCGCTGTTGCTGATCGGCATCCATCTGGGTTGCCGTTATTACTTCGGCATCCACCGAGCCCTCGGCCTCTGCGCGCATTGCGCCATAAAGCTCGGCGATTTGCGGCGTCAACAGAAGGCGTCCGTTTTCGATCAGAAGACTGACCAGATTGATGCCTTCCGGCCCCAATTCGGGGCCAAGGGCATCGATGATCAATTGGCGGCTCTGTTCAGCAGTCTGCAGCGGATTGTCAAGCGCCGTGCGGATGGGTGCATAGGACACCAACGCCGCCAACAGATCCAATCGCTGTTGCCACTCGCTCAGCGTCGATCCACTTTGCTGAGCCAGATCAAGCACGGCTTTCGCATAGGGTCGGGCCAGGGTCGTTACATCGGACATCTTTGGATTCCCGGTCAGATCTGGCCGACCAGTTCGTCCACCAGATCACGGTGGGCGGACGGGTCGATTTCACGCTTGAGTATCCGTCCTGCCCCGGCCATGGCCAGATCCGCAACCTCCCGTCGCAGGGATTCCCGGGCCTGGGACACTTCCTGGGCGATCAGGGCTTCGGCGGATCGAATCTGCCGCTCCCCTTCCTCACGCGCCGCCTGCTTGGCCTGCTCGATCATCTCGGCGCCGCGGCGATTCGCCTGAGCCAGGATTTCGGCTGCCTGCTGACGGGCCGCCTGCAAGGCGCTCTCGACTTCCTGGCGCGAACGCTCCAGCTGGGTGTTACCCTGCTCGGCGGCGGCCAGTCCCTCAGCGATGCGCTGCTGACGTTCCTGCATCGCCTGAGTCAACGGCGGCCAGACGAACTTCATCATGACCCAGACGAACAACCCGAAGGTGATCATCTGGCCGATCAGAGTGGCGTTGATGCCCACGATAAACTCTCCGCGATCCGTGTCCTACCCAAAAAAACGTCCGGGTTGAGGGGACGTTTCAGCCCAGCGCTGCCAGGAAGGGATTGGCGAACATCATCAACAGGCCCATGGCCACACCAATAATGGACACAGCGTCCAGAAGACCGGCGATGATGAACATACGGGTCTGGAGCATGCCAGCCAGCTCGGGCTGACGGGCCACACCTTCCAGGAATTTTCCACCCAGCAGGGCGAAGCCAATGGCGGTGCCAACGGCGGCAAGACCAAAAATGATACCAACCGTCAACACGGTATTGGCCTGGATCTGGGCGATAAGAGCTTCCATCATTCCTCCTCGTTCGGGAATATTCAGTGTGAGCCAAAGAGATCAGTGCTTGGCGTGAGCCATACCCAGGTAGACCACAGTCAGGGTCATGAAAATGAACGCCTGTAACGGAACGACCAGGATATGGAAGATTGCCCAGGCGCCACCGGGCCCCCACTGCGCCCACCAGGGCAGCAGGGCGATCAAAACAAAAATCAATTCGCCGGCATACAGGTTGCCGAACAGTCGCAGGCCCAGTGACAGAGGCTTGGCCAGCAACTCGACCGCGTTCAGGATCAGGTTGAACGGCATCAGGTATTTGCCAAAAGGATGGAACAACAGTTCCTGGATATACCCGCCGACGCCCTTGCCCTTGATGCTGTAGATGATGATCAACAGGAACACCGTGATGGACAGGCCAAAGGTGGCGCTCATGTCCGCCGAGGGGACAGGCCGGAAATACTGAACGCCGAACAAGCCGGCTACCGCGGGGAACAAATCCACCGGGATGAGGTCCATCGTGTTCCAGAGCAAAACCAGACAGAAAATGGTCATGGCCAGCGGCGCAATCAGACGGCTGTCACCATGGAAGGTCTCATGAACCACGCCATCGATAAATTCGATGACGGACTCGACCAGGTTCTGCAGATGTCCCGGAACGCCAGAGGTCGCCCGACGTGCGGCCAGCGCAAAAGTCAGCACCAGCACCAGACCGAGCACGCTCGACATCAACAGGGTATCCAGGTTAAAGGTCCAGAAACCTTCACCGATTGTCCACCCCGTCAAATGGTGGGTTACATACTCCTGCGGAGTGTGAGCGGCGTGTTCAGCACTGGACATGAGTCAATCAACCCCTTTGCTGCCTGTCATCCGGAACGTCCCACAGGAGGGCGAACCAATAAACACCCGTTGT
>JBAUIG010000327.1:0-5394 GCA_049682735.1 Candidatus Macondimonas sp.
CTGCCGCCGATTGCGGGCTGCGATGCCGATGGGGGAGTCGTTGCCCTGGCGCAGGCCAATCTGGACCGCGCTGGACTGGCGGGGCGCGTGCGCATCGCGCAGGGCGATCTGACGCAGGCCGCGCCGCCGCGCGGGGCCCGCCCCGGGCTGGTGGTCGCCAATCCACCCTATGGCGAGCGGCTGGAGAGTCCGGGTACCGCGCGTACCCTGCATGCGGCGCTGGGGGCCCGTCTGGCGGCATCCTTTGCGGGCTGGCGCGCGGCGGTGATCAGCGGCCTGCCCGAGGCGGGATCGCTGTTGCGCTGCTCGCGGCCTGCGGATCTCGAGGTCGCCAATGGGGCCTTGCCTTGCGGGGTGTGGGTGTGGGAAGTGCCGGGTACCGAAGTGCCCGTGCGGAGCGAAGTGTCTGCTGTCGTCGCGCCGGATCCGGGCTTGGAGGCGCTGGCCAACCGTCTGCGCAAGAACGCCCGCCACTTGGGGCGCTGGGCGCGCCGGGAGGGCGTCGAGGCCTATCGGGTGTATGACGCCGACCTGCCAGAATATGCCTTTGCCATCGACCGCTACGGCGACTGGCTGCATGTGCAGGAATATGCGCCGCCCGCCCAGGTGGATCCCGAAGCGGCGGCGCGGCGGCGCGCGGCGCTGTTGGCGGCCTTGCCGGATTGGCTGGACGTGCCGATGGATCGGGTGGTGTTCAAGACCCGCGAGCGCCAGCGTGGGCGCGCCCAGTACCACCGCCAGGGCGCTGCGGGCAGCGAACGGATCGTGACGGAAAGCGGCCTGCGCTTTCGGGTCAACCTCACCGATTACCTCGACACCGGCTTGTTCCTCGACCACCGCCTCACCCGCGGCCTGTTGCGGGAAGAGGCGGCCGGCAAGCGTTTCCTCAACCTGTTCTGCTACACCGGCAGCGCCACGGTTTATGCCGCTGCGGGCGGTGCGCTATCGACGACCTCGGTGGACCTGTCGGCCACCTATCTGGCATGGGCGCGGGAGAACCTGGTCCTGAACGGGCTGAGCGACGCGCGCCATCGCCTGATCCAGGCCGACGGCCGGGTGTGGATCGACGAGGACACCGAAACCTACGACCTGATCTTCCTGGATCCGCCCACCTTTTCCAATTCCAAGCGCATGGCGGGGACCTGGGAGGTGCAGCGTGACCATGTGGGCTTGATCGCATCGGTGATGGCGCGCCTGGCCCCCGACGGTCAACTGATTTTCTCCACCAACCACCGCCGCTTCCGGCTCGACCCGGCCGTGGCTGAGCGCTGGCGGGTGGAAGACCTGAGCCGCGCCACGCTCCCGCCCGATTTTGCCCGCAACCCGGGCATACACCGCTGCTATCGCATCAGGGCCCGCTGAAGCCTTGTCACGCCACACGCGGCAATCTGCATTGCGTGCCGAGAGCAGCGCGACCGGATGCGCTTTCCAGGGACCACTTGGATTGCTTCGATCGTTGTCTCATCGGCGGCAAACCGACCCGTTGGGTCAGTTTTTGTCCCAGGCGGATGGGAGGTGCCTATTCGGTCCACGTGAAGGGGCGAGTGAGCGCATGATTCGGGGAGCTGAAAGCAGCGAAATGCTGTTTTGTCCCGCGATGGGCTGGCGCGACAATGACTCGAAAAAATAGCAGAACTATATTTTGAATCAAATGATTACGTAGCAGGCATCCTGCCATGCTTGGGTTTCCGCGCGAAATGATCCGGCAAAATCCCCTGTATTGGCACGCAGCCTGCAACAGCTATGGCGACGGTGAGATCAGCCACCGCCCCATAACAAAAACACAATAGGGAGCGGCGGCAACTTTCAAGACACCGTGCTGGTTGAAGATCCATAAAAAATAAGCCGCCGCCTCAGAAGCACCGGCACAGATGAAAAAAAGATAACAAAGCGATACGCGTTACCTGAAGGCCCTCACCTAGAGGGCCTTTTTTCTTATGGCCGGGCGCTCAGCCAGCCAATGCCTTGGGAAATTCGGCGCGGTCCGTATGATCGTCATGGCCCGGCGCGACCGTGCCGCGGCGGGTCAGGACACGGCCCATGCGTTCCCGCCCGTAGACTGGGGTATAGCGCTTGCCGTCCCAGGCGATCTTGCCGGCGATGATGACCTGGGTCACCACCCCGTCGGAGCGATTGACCATCTGGGGATTCCTGAAGATTTCGCGGTACTGCATCACGGTCCCGGCTTCCGGGTCATAGGCGCGCAGGGCTTCGGGATCGATCAACACCACATCCGCCTGGGCGCCCAGATCAAGCGTTCCCACATCCAGATTGAACAGTGCTGCCGGGTCGCGGGTGAGCCGCCGAACCTGGCGCGTTACCGTTTCCAGGCCATCCTCCTGGGCCAGTTGCAGGGTGCGCAGGTTGCCATCGAAAAAGGCCATGTTTGTGAGATGGGCACCCGAATCATTGAAGCCGGGCAGGGTGTCCTTATCCAGCAGCAGTTGCTTGAGCACTTCACGGCGCCGGTTGGCTGTCGTCATGGCCCAGCGGAACTGGCGATCATATCGACGCAGCAGGTGCAGCATGAATTCGGCGTCGTCGATGATCGGATTGGGAAATTGGGCAAACGCCGCGGCTTCTGCATCGCTCAAATGCCCCAGCCGACCCGCGGAGGCCTGGAAGCGCAGCAGGCGGTCATAAATGGCCTGCATGCTCTGCCCGCTCCACTCGGGCATGTCCGGGACCGAGATCAGATCCATGTCGCGCAGATCGCGGTTGAATGTGGTCGGTTCGATACCCAGCCGGCGTGCCAGGCGGGCAAGGTTGAACCCCTGCTTGCCCGCCATCCAATCCTTGCGGAAACGGGCTTGGTAGGCCGAATCATTGAGCAGGCGCTGGCGGCCCTCGCGATCGTCCAGTTCGAGTGCAATCAGCTCGCGGAAAGCCGGGCGTTCCTCCAGCAGCGGTGAGGTCACCCCATCCGCATAGACCTTGAACGGCGCCGACAGGGCCTGGAAGGCGAAGCGGCCCTTCAGCAGGCGAGAGTTGATCAGTCGGTTGACACGCAGCAGCCCGCGCCACGCCATGGGCTGGGAAGCCAGATCCATGGCCGCCGTGGCCGTCATGCGCAGGGGCTTGCCGAACAGCCGCGCGCAACCCATCAGCATCAGCGACAGCGTGGCGAGCTTGGCATCCGGATTGGGCGTGAACTGGACGATGCCGTCATTGGCCCGCACCACCTCACACAGGGCGCGGATTTCCTTGCGCGTGGCGTGCTGCGCCGGGATGCGTTCGCCCCGATAGGGATCATTGGCCAGATAGTGCAGCGGCAGGCCGTCGGTGGACATGCCGACATAACCCGCCTGCATGCATTCATCCAGCACGCGGCACATCGCCACGATCTGCTCGTCGGTGGGCTTATCGCTCAAGGCACCGGGCATGCCCATGACCGCGATGCGCAGCATGGTGTGGGGCACCATCGGGCAGACATTGGCGCCAAGCGCCAGCTCCTTGAAATGCTTGAGGTAATCAATGGGATTGTCCCAGGTGATATGGCCATCGAGGGCGCTGCTGAGCACAGACTTGGGGATGTTCTCCACCCGGGCGAAGCTGTCCACTGCAGGATTGTCCTGCAGCGGATCGCCCCAGCCGTAGGGCTGCAAGCCAAAGGCAAGCCCCAGGCTGCAGTTGCTCATCACGACGGTGGTGGTGCCGTGGCGCACCGCTTCGGGCAGACCCGGATCGACTTCCACTTCCACGTCGAAATGGGTGTGGATGTCGAGCAGGCCGGGCATCAGCCACTGGCCGGCGCCGTCGACCACCGTGCGCGCCCAGGCCGGATTGAAATCGAGGCCCTTGGCGGCGATGCGGCCCTGATGAATGGCGAGGTCGTATGCCTGGGGCATCTCCCCGCTGCCGTCGAAAACCAGGGCATTTTTGATCAACAGATCCCATGTGGGCTGGCTAGCCATGTGCGTCTCCTCCTCGTTGCCGCATCCCGCGGCTTTGTCATGCGTCCGGCGCATGGGCCGGATCGTCCGCGCAGTTCCCTGCATCCTCGAATCATAAGCCCAGCCGCAAAAAAAAGGAAAAAGCAAGTCTCGCAGGATTGGCTATAACTTTTGGACGGACAGAACTGAGATTCGTGCCGTGGGTTCATCCCCAGGCTTGCCGGGGAAAACAAGAATCTTAAGGAGGAGATGAACATGGTTTTCATCAGAAAAAGCACGGCCGCGCTGTGCTTCGGTCTCGTTGTGGGGTCGGCGCATGCCGTGGCGCCGTCTTATGGCAAAGTGGACGCGGCAACGTTCGAGCAGGCCGTGGCGGCCTATCGTGACGATCCGACCTACCTGGTCGACAACCCGGCGCTGTTGCGGGCGCTGACCCCCGAGCAGCTCAGCCAGGCGATTGAAAAGCTGGACCTGACGCATTACGCCTACCTGCACCCGGTGGTGATCAAGGGCAAGGAAGTGTCCGAACTGATTGGCCAGTCGGTGGGGGATATTTCGGTCATGGTCGTGCGGGGCGGGCGCATGCAGCCCATTCCGTTCCAGATCGATGAGATGGACCAGAAGGGCTGGGTCTATCTCCCCGATGTCTCCCCCAACAAGCTTGAGGGGACCTACGGGAAGATCGATCCGGTGGATGAGTTGGTGTTCATGTATCGCGACTCGGGGTATGAACCCTACGTGGCGACCCAGCATGGAGAGGTCAAGGGCCGCATTCTCAAGGAGCTGGCCTTTGAGTACCAGGGCAAGGCGCGCTATGCCTATCTGGTGCAGGGCGATGCGCGTCGCAACCCGGCGGATTACGTGTCATTCGATGCCAAGACCGGTGTTTCAAACAACACCTATTACCAATTCCGGACGAATCCGGAGAATTTCCTGGACTTCCAGGATTTTCGCGCCAACGTGGGTCCGCGCCAGGACAAGCGGGTGCTCGATGCCATCTATGGTGAGCTGGAAACGGGGGTGTTCACGCGCTGGCCCAAGTTGAGCTTCAATACGCTGGACAATATTCGTCCCGAACTGATCTTTGCCAAGGACGGACCCGTGCGGGCCACCGGATTGCTCAAGTTGCGCATTGTGGTGGCCGGCATCCCGGTGTTCAATATCCTGTCCCAGGTGACGCTTTATGACCAGGGCATCGTGCTGCCTGTTTCGATCCAGATTCCGGGTGGCGAGGTGTTGACGCGGGTGCTCAATCAACCGCGCTATTACCTGGCGCTGGATTTCAATGACATCCAGGGTGGCCATGTGAACGCGGCCGGCAGCCAGGATCCCGATGGCTACGCCGTGGTGGACGGCAAGATGAGTGAACTGGAGCGCACGGCGACGATTTCGCACGAGAAGAACTGGCTGTGTATGGACAGCCGCCTTGGCTGGGATGTGTTTGCCCGCTTCGATATCCCACCGGGCTGGCCGGAGGAGTTGCGGTTGCTGTACCAGGATG
>JBAUIG010000328.1:0-3278 GCA_049682735.1 Candidatus Macondimonas sp.
TGCCTTGTGCAGGCGCCTGGCCCCATGACGCCTGAGTGGCTGATGGTTCTGAGCGCTCGCATCGGCGCGCGTCAGCCTTGCGCCCTGGCCACAGTGGTGGCCATCGAGGGTTCGGTTTCAGCCGATCAGGGCGCCAAGGCGATCTTCGCGCCGGATGGACGACTCCTGGCCGGATGGGTCGGCGGAGGATGCGCCCAAGCCCGGGTCGGGGAGCTGGCGTGCGAGGCGATGTCCACGGGCAAAAGCCAATTGCTTGTCCTGGATCTGCGCGATGAAATCCTGGGAACGGGGATGCCCTGTGGGGGCGCCATGACCGTATACATTGACCCCATCCTGCCACCGCCCAGGCTCTGGCTGTTGGGCAGTGGCCGCTTGGCCGAAGCCTTGTGTGCGCAGGCCGCCCAGGTGAATTTTGCTGTGACGGTACTGGATATACGGGCCGAAGCGGCGCAGTTCCCAGCTGCGTGGGCGGTGGTGGACGATGATCCAGCTTATGCCGCCCTGGCCGGAGCGGCAGCGGAGGACTATGTGGTGATCGCCACCCAGCACAAGGGCGATCATCTGGCCTTGCGCCAGGTACTCACCCGGCCGGTCGCCTATGTGGGGCTGATCGCCAGCCGACATCGGGCGCGTCTGGTGCGAGCGGACCTGCAGCAATCCGGCCTGTCCCCGGCACGATGGACCAAGGTGCATGCGCCGGCGGGACTGGATCTCGGCGCGCACACGCCGGAGGAAATTGCCTTGGCCGTGGTGGCCGAGATGCTTGCCCAGCGCCGCCAGCGCTCGGCCCAGCCCCGATCGATCTTCGAGGAAAATCCGTGAACATGAGTCCACTCGCCGCGCAACCGGCGCTGGTGATCGAGCATTTGACCAAGACCTATGCCAGCGGAGTGCAAGCGCTCAAGGATGTGAGCCTGACGGTGGCGGCAGGGGATTTCTTCGCCCTGCTTGGGCCCAATGGGGCGGGGAAGTCCACCCTCATAGGTATCCTGAGCGCACTGGTGAACAAGACGAGCGGACAGGTGCGTGTGTTCGATCACGACATCGACCGGGATCTGGAATCCGCCAAGCGCTGCCTCGGTGTGGTGCCCCAGGAGTTCAATTGCAACGGTTTTGAAACAGTGCTCCATGTCCTGCTCAACCAGGCCGGGTATTATGGGGTGCCGCGCGCGGTCGCACAGCGCAACGCCGCCCACTATCTCAAGGAACTGGGCCTGTGGGACAAGCGCAATGAGGTGGTGCGCAACCTGTCGGGGGGGATGAAACGGCGGTTGATGATTGCCAGGGCGCTGGTGCACGAACCCCGTCTGCTGATCCTGGACGAACCGACGGCCGGCGTGGACATCGAGTTACGCCGCGGCATGTGGACCTTTCTTCAGGAACTGAACCGTCAGGGCGTCACCATCATCCTGACCACCCACTACCTGGAAGAAGCCGAGCAGTTGTGCCGCAACATCGCCATCATCGATCAGGGCCGCATCATCGAACACACCACGATGCACGAACTGCTGGCGCGGCTGGGCACGGAAACCCTGGTGCTGACGCTGGCCGAACCAGTGCATGCTTTGCCCACCACCGGCGATTACCCTGTGCGCCTGCGTGATGCCTACACTTTGGAAGTCGACGTGCGGGCTGATCAGGAACTCAATGGCTTGTTTGAATGGCTCGCCTCGCGTGGCATCCGGGTGCGCTTCATGCGCAACAAGGCCAACCGCCTGGAGGAGTTGTTCGTGCAATTGGTGGCCGCCAATCCACAAGGCGACGCAACCATCAGGGGGCAGGTATGAGCGAAGCCGTGGCATCTCATCGACTGCGCCGCCATGCCATCGCCTTTGAAACGATGTTCCGCAAGGAAATCCGGCGCTTTCTGCGCATCTGGCCGCAAACCCTGGTGCCGCCCGCGATCACCATGACGCTGTACTTCGTCATTTTCGGCAACCTGATCGGTTCCCGTATCGGCACCATGGGCGGTCACAACTACATCGACTACATCGTGCCGGGCCTGATCATGATGTCGGTGATCACCAGCGCCTATGCCAACGTGGTCAGTTCTTTCTTCGGCGCCAAGTTCCAGCGCTTCGTGGAAGAACTGCTGGTGGCGCCGGTGCCCAGCTACATCATCCTGGCGGGCTTCGTGACGGGCGGGATCGTGCGCGGCATGCTGGTGGCGGGGATGGTGACTGGCGTCTCGCTGTTGTTCACGGACCTGCACATTGCCCATCCCTTCATCACACTCAGCGTGATGCTGCTCGCCGCGACGCTGCTGTCGGTGGCCGGATTCATCAATGCCCTGTATGCCAAGACTTTCGACGATATCTCCATCGTCCCGACCTTCGTCCTCACGCCACTGACCTATCTGGGCGGCGTGTTCTATTCCATCGACCTGTTGCCCGGCTTCTGGCAGGGCGTGTCCCGGCTCAATCCCATCCTCTACATGGTCAATGCCTTCCGCTTTGGCATGCTGGGGCACTCCGACATCTCATTGTCCATGGCCTACGCCATGATGTTGCTGGCCATTGTCGTGGGAATCGGCTGGGCCCTGTGGCTGCTGGAACGCGGCACCGGTTTGCGGAGTTGAGGGCATCATCCATGGACATGGCCATTGTGACCGGGGGCGGAACGGGAATCGGACGGGCGTTATGTGACGTGCTCGCAGAGCGAGGACTCACGGTGCTGGCGGTGGGGCGGCGCGCGGATCCCTTGCAGGCGCTGGCAACCGAGTTTCCCGGGCGCGTCGAGCCGGTGGTGGCTGATGTGGCCACGCCGGCAGGCCGGGAGACCATCGCCAGCGCGGTCGGAACCGGCCGGCGGCTGCGTTTCCTGGTTCACAACGCCGGCACCATTGCGCCGATTGGCCTGCTGGAAACCCTGACCCCCGAGGCGCTGCGGGCTCATCTGGCCACCAATCTGGAAGGCCCCTTGTTCCTCAGCCAGCGCCTGTTGCCCCAGCTTTCCGGCGGGCGCATCCTGCATCTTTCCTCCGGCGCGGCGCATCATGCCTACGCCGGGTGGGGGCCCTATTGCATGGGCAAGGCGGCGCTGCACATGCTGTATCAAGTGTGGCGCGAGGAGCTGGGGGATCGCGGCATCCGGGTCGGCAGCGCCCGACCGGGGGTGGTGAATACGCCGATGCAGGCGCTGATCCGCGCGACGCCGGCCAGGGAATTCCCCGGCGTCAGGCGTTTTCTTCGCCTGCATCAGGAAAAGCAGCTGCGCAGCCCCGTCGATGTGGCGCATTTTCTCGCCTGGCTGCTGCTGGCGGTGGACGATGAGCGCTT
>JBAUIG010000329.1:0-3045 GCA_049682735.1 Candidatus Macondimonas sp.
GTATTGCCCAGCAGGATCTGGGCACCGCAGTCGCGGACCTCCTCCGGCGTGAGGGCCTTGACCGTGCCAGAGGTGCCAACGGGCATGAAGCCCGGGGTGTCGACCTGACCGTGCGCCAGGGTCAAACGGCCACGGCGGGCCGCGCCGCTGCGTCCCAGAAGCGCGAAATTCATGGGCGCCCCCCCGGTGCCGGCGTGATCCACATGGCGTCCCCGTAGCTATAGAACCGATACCCTGCCGCTACCGCATGCTCATAAGCTGCCAGTACGCGCTCCCGACCCGCGAAGGCGCACACCAGCATCAGCAGCGTGGAGCGGGGCAGATGGAAATTGGTGATCAGCACATCCACCACCCGAAACCGGAAGGCGCGACCCGGATGGATGAACAACCGGGTTTCACCCGCATAAGGGCGCAGTTCGCCATCCTGGGCGGCCGTTTCCAGCGCCCGCACCACGGTTGTCCCCACCGCCACCACGCGCCCACCGCGCGCACGGGTAGCGGCGATCTGTTCGCACAAGGTCGCGCTCACCTCCACCTGTTCCGCGTGCAGGCGATGTTCCGCCAACTGTTCGGCGCGCACCGGCTGGAAGGTTCCCGCCCCGACATGCAGCGTCAGCGTACCCAAGGTCACACCCTTCGCCACCAGTTGCTCCAGAAGCGCCTGATCGAAGTGCAATCCGGCCGTCGGCGCCGCCACAGCGCCGGGATGAGCGGAAAATACGGTTTGATAGCGCTCCCGGTCGGCCGGCTCATCCGCACGCTGGATATAAGGCGGCAAGGGCATGTGGCCCACCCGCTCCAGCAGCGCCGGCAGGGATTCATCCCCCTCGACGGCTACCTCGACCAGCCCCCCATCCCGCTCGCCTACAGTCAGTGTCCCGCCGCCCTCCAGCACAATCCGCGCACCTGGCCTGGGGAACTTGCTGGCCCGCAGATGCGCCCAGGCGCGCCGCGTGTCAATCACCCGCTCGATCAGCACCTCCACCGCTCCACCGGTGGGCTTGGCGCCGAACAGGCGCGCCGGGATCACGCGGGTATCGTTCAGAACGAGCAGATCGCCGGGCATCAATAGCTCGGGCAAATCACGGATCCCCCGATCCTGCCAATGGCCCGACGCCCCTTCCATGCACAGCAGGCGGGAGGCAGCGCGATCCGGCAAGGGAAACTGGGCGATCTGTTCGGGAGGAAGCTGGAAGTCAAAATCAGCGGCTTGCATGGCGGCGCATATTAACAGTACCGGCACGCAGCCGCAGCTCTGTAATGTCGCCACGTATCCGGTCGACATCAATGATCGTTGCGAAGCCAAGATGGCAAAAAATAGTTTGGCGAGAGATTTTTAAAAAGTTTATTAAATAATTAGCAAATATATAAATATTTATATATTTTCAATAAGTTAATCTTTAATATGTCTCCTTTTTGAGACGGGTTGCAAATCCTGGGAATTGCGCCATAATCGGTTCCGTGGCACATAAAGGCCACTGCATTCAAAAGCGAAAGATGACTTTTGACGCCAATTGGCGACACAATCCATCCAAGCAATATATATCAGGAGATTGAAGCATGAAGAACGTATTGAAGCTCGCCACCCTGTCCTTGGCCCTGCCTTTCGCCGTGCAGGCGCAAATGTCTCCCATGACCAACGCGGAACTCCATTCCGTAAATGGCCAGGGCGTCCTTTACGGGAATCTTCCCCTGTACGCCAACCAGTTGGGTCAGGCTGCCAGCGCTGTCGTGGATGCCAATATTGCTTTGGCGCTCACCGGGGCTGATGTTGTCACGGAAGCACGCGCCGATGTGCTGGACACCAAGGCCAACTTCACCAATGGTGTGGCCAGCCGACTTGAGGCGACTGGTGGACCGGTCCTGACCTACAAGGCCGGTGGCTTCCGCCTGCTGGCTGACTCTCAGCAATACCGTGCGACCCGGTGGCGCGGCGTGATTGCCCCTACCACGCCGTAATTCGTCTTCAATGACGCAAGCGGGGAGGTTGATGACAGCCTCCCCGCTTTTTTTGTGTCCTCCCACTGGGCCCTGACTGACCCCCTTGCTGGGCACTGAATCGCTCTTTCCCATAGACTGTTCCGACAATCACATCCGCTGTGACCCGGAGCATCGATCCCATGATCCCGCCTGAAGCGATTGCCAGCGAGCGCGTCACTTCCCTCCCGCCACAGCTTGGCTTCCGGCAGGCCGTGGTTTTCTGGCTCAAGCTCGGCTTCATCAGCTTTGGCGGCCCGGCGGGGCAGATCGCCATCCTGCACCAGGAACTGGTGGAGCGGCGGCGCTGGATTTCCGAGCGGCGTTTCCTGCATGCACTCAACTACTGCATGCTCTTGCCCGGCCCGGAAGCGCAACAATTGGCGATCTACCTGGGTTGGCTGATGCACCGCACCTGGGGCGGGATCGTCGCGGGGACGCTGTTCGTGCTGCCCTCGCTGCTGATCCTGATCCTGCTGTCGTGGATCTACATCGCCTTCGGGGACATGCCGCTGGTGGCGGGTTTGTTCTACGGCATCAAACCTGCCGTCACGGCCATTGTGGTGCAGGCCACCCATCGCATCGGTTCGCGGGCGCTGAAGAACCCCGCGCTGTGGGCGATTGCGGCAGCTTCATTCGTGGCGATCTTTGTCTTCAAGCTGCCATTCCCGCTGATCGTGTTGGGCGCCGCATTGATCGGTACCCTCGGCGGCCGCATCGCGCCGGACCGATTCACGACTGGTGGCGGCCATGACGTGGCCAAGTCCTTTGGGTCTGCACTGATCGACGATGACACCCCGACGCCCATGCACGCCCGCTTCCGCTGGTCGGGATTGATCCAGGTGGTTGCGGTGGGCACCCTGCTCTGGACGGTGCCAATGGGCGTGCTGGCGGCCGCTTATGGTTGGTCGCACACGTTCACGCAAATGGGCTGGTTCTTTACCAAAGCCGCGCTGCTGACCTTTGGCGGCGCCTATGCGGTGCTGCCCTATGTGTATCAGGGCGCAGTCGACCATTATGGTTGGCTGACGCCGGCGCAGATGATCGACGGCCTCGCACTGGGCGAAA
>JBAUIG010000330.1:0-5624 GCA_049682735.1 Candidatus Macondimonas sp.
ATCGGAGGCGCCTGAAATTCCGGCTCAGGCGCAGCGACAGGCTTCAGCACCTGCAAAACCGTGGCAT
This sequence comes from Candidatus Macondimonas sp., assembly GCA_049682735.1. GTDB lineage: Bacteria > Pseudomonadota > Gammaproteobacteria > UBA5335 > UBA5335 > Macondimonas. Next base: position 68 of record JBAUIG010000330.1, read on the forward strand.
CCGGCTCGCTGGATTGGCGGGCAGGATGGGTCACACGCAACTGCCATATCCCTAGCAACATGCAGGCCAGCAACAGGCCCATGACGATTACGTGAAAAGCCTTAATCACCCGCCATCACCGCCAGTCCCCACAGCACCAGATCCGGTTCGATCTTGCTGGCAAATGGCAGGCGTTCGTGGGCCCACAGGGCATCACCCCCCGTGAGCACTACCGTCACCCCGGATCCCAGCGGGGTGCGGGCCGTCGCCACGATCTGGGCACAGCAACCGACCACGCAGTGTGTCACCCCCCCGGCGACACAGGCATCGGTATCGCGCCCCAAGCCACCCTGCTCCAGCGACTCCAGATCCTTGACTTGGGAGCCCACGCGCGCCGTCCCGCTCAACAGGCTGCGCTGTAACATTTGCCGTCCCGGCGCAATGATGCCCCCCAGATGCTGCCCCGCTTCATCCAGGACATCGGCCGTCAACGCCGTTCCCAGATCCAGGATGCAGACGGGTCCCGGCCAGCGCAAGCGGGCCCCCACCAACGCTGCCCAGCGATCCGCGCCCAGCCGCAGCGGATCGGCATAAGCGCAACGGACACCGAATGCCTCGGCTTGCGGCACGGCATGGTGCACCGGACATCCCCAGCGCTGCGCCAAAGCCTGTCCGAACGCCGCCGTGCGTGCCGAATCGGCCACACTGCATAACCACACGGCCGCCGGCGGCGCGAGCCACGGCCAGATCTCGGCCAGCAAGTCAGCGGGATCCTGCGCCGCATACAAGGCCTCCCCCCGTGCCGAAAATTCCAGTGCACCGGCCAGACGACAAGCCCACTTGATGCGGGTATTGCCCAGATCCAGCAGCAGCTTCATTCCGCCAACGCCCGCGCACTGACCTCGCCAGACCAGTAGGATCGGATACCGTCTTGATGGCGCACCCGCAGCGCGCCGCGCTTATCGATCCCCAGCGCCGTTCCTTCGTGCCACTGACCGTTCTGCTCCACCCGCACCACGCGGCCTGCCAGGACATCACGCGCTGCATAATCGGCCAGGAAAGGCGCCAGGCCCTGATCGGCAAACACATCGAGACCCCGCACCAGATCGACGATCAACTGCTGCGCAACGCGATTGCGATGGGGACGCGCCGCGCCCAGGATGCGGCTGAGATCTGTCCAGGGCTGATCCATCCGAACCAGCGCCTCGTTTGCCAGATTCACATTGACCCCCACGCCCACCACCACCTCGCAGGGTCCGCCGGACTCACCGCGCACCTCGATCAGCACCCCGCCCAACTTGCGTCCCTGCCAGTGCAGATCATTGGGCCATTTCAGTCCAATCTCCTGCGCCCCGAGCTGGCGCAGGGCGGAGGCGGCCATCACCCCCACTGCGAGGCCTAGGGCGGAAAAATCCGCCGGCAGTGCTGCAAAGGTGTAGGCCAGTGACAGCGGAATCTGCCGGCCCAGCGGCGACTGCCAGCTGCGTCCGCGACGCCCGCGCCCCGCCCACTGGAACTCCGCCAGACACAGCCGCAGCTGCGTTCCGGCAGGCTGGCGCAAGAGTTCCAGATTGGTGGAGTCAACTGCGAAAGGCAGGTGAAAGGCCCCGATCCGCGCAACCAGATCGGATGGCAGAGCGTTCAGGATCGCCTCCCGATCCAGCAATTCCAGCGGCGCCGCCAGTCGATAGCCCTGACCGCGCACCGGCAGCAGCTGCATGCCTATCTCCGCCAACTGACGCAGTTGTTTCCAAACCGCAGTCCGGCTCACTCCCAGTTCTTGGGCCAGGGCCGCTCCGGACACCACTGCGCCCCCGGCCAAGGCCTGCACCAAATGGTTCTGGACATCGGTCAGCTCGCCGCTGGTCTCAGGCATCGCTCACCCCCGCAAGCGCCGCAACAGCATCACCCGGTGGAAGCGGTGTTCATTGCCCGCCCGCAGCCGCCGGATGTTTTCACGATGGGTATAAAAAACGAAAGCGGCCATTAACACAGTGAAAATACCGAGGGGAGAGGCAATGCCATCCGGCGTGCCGAAGGCCACATACAGCGGCGCAACTGCAGCGGCCAAAACGGTTGCCAGCCCCACATAACCACTCAGGACCAGCACCAACAGCCAAGTGCCAAAAATCCAGATCACCCCCGCCGGCATCAGGCCCAGGACGACGCCGATCAGAGTGGCCGCTCCCTTGCCGCCGCGAAAACCATGGAAGAGAGGATAGACATGGCCCAGTACGACGGCAAAGGCGCAAAGCACTGGCAGCCCGGGCAGCTCCGGGCCGGGACCGAAGGGCAGGGCAGGAATCAGGGTGACCGCCAGCACCCCCTTGCCGGCATCAATGGCCAGCACCGCCACCGCCATCCCCCGCCCCAGCACCCGCAGGGCATTGGTGGCCCCCGCGTTGCCGCTGCCATGCTGGCGCACATCCACCCCATGCAGTCGACCCAACAGGAGACTGCCCAGCACCGACCCCAGCAGGTAACTCAGCAACAGTTTGATCAATAAGCCCATGATGGCGAAATTCCCCAAATGATCCCTTTGAACTGAAAGATTTAATGACTTTTAATGGGCGCCGACGCACCCAGCCAAGCGGCCCCGGCCGGGTGGCGCGTGGCGAAACCTTCGGGCAAATGCAGCCAGCAGGTATCCAGGGGCGCGGGATCGGCCTGCACGGCATAGGTCATCAGACGATCCTCGCGGAATCCGTGTATCTCCATCGTCCGTCCCGCCGCATCGCTCATGAGCACCCGTTCGAGCCGCTCGGCATCGAGCCGCAAGCCATCCATAGCCACCAACACATCGCCACAGGCCATGCCCGCGCGCGCTGCCGGGCCCTGCGGCGCGACCCATTCCACGCGCAAGCCCTCCGTCATGACACGCGCCCGCAGCCCCAGATCCGAACGCCGGCCGTTACGGGGCGGCGAGCCATATCCACCGGTATCGCGGGCATCGCGTGCGCATGCCCAGTGCAGCTCCACCCCGAAATCCGCCAGCAATTCGGCGACTGGTAATTCTTCGCGGCCGTGGACCCAATCGCGCAACTGCCCTCCCGCCGCGTCTCCGGCAAGGTCGCTCACCAACGCCTCAAACCCCGCCTCGGGCAGAGGCACCGCGTTTTGGCCATGATCCTGCCACAGGCGGCGCATCACCTGATCGAGACTCACAGCATTTGAAGATTCCCGGCGCAGCATGAGGTCCAGACACAGGGCGATAACGCTGCCTTTGGTGTAATAGCTGACGGTGTGATTGGGGGTGGCTTCGTCGGGCTTGTACAGCTTGATCCAGGCATCGAAGCTGGCCTCCGCAACGCTTTGCCGGAAGCGCCCGGGGGTGCGCCGCAGCCGGGTCAGGGTATGCGCGAGCCGGCCGAGGTACTGCGACGCCCCGATGCAGCCGGAACGCACCAGCGCCAGATCGTCGTAGTACGAGGTAATGCCCTCGAACACCCACAGCTGGCGCGTATAGGCCTCGGCGCTCAGGTCCGCCCCCACGAGCGGCGCGGGCCGGATCCGCTTGACATGCCAGGCGTGGAAATACTCGTGGCTGCACAGCCCCAGCAATTCCGCGTAATCCGCCGAAACTGCCGATTCCCCGATCTGGGGCAGGGTCTTGCGTTGGGCCAGCAGCGCGCAACTCGTCCGATGTTCCCAACCCCCATAGCCGTCACCCGCCAGTCGCAACAGAAAATGATAGCGGTCCATCGGCAGGGGCTCGCCGAACAATTGCCCCTGCCAAGCACAGATACGCGCCAGATCAGCCCCCAGTCGCCCCAGATCCGCCTGGGGGTCGGCGTCGAGCGTCCACAGGACATGGGGCACGCCCGCCACCGTGAAGACCTGCTCTGCCAATGGCCCCATCAGTGCGGGGCAATCGATCAAGGTCTCATAATCGGCCGCCCGGTAGCGCCCGAAGCCCTGCCCATCCACGGCCACGGGGTCCAGTGCCGTGGCCAGACGCCAGTTCGCGCACGGAGCGGCGATATCCACTCCGATCTCCGTCACTGCCACATCCAGTGGCTCAAGGAACAGACTACTGCCATTGAAAAACCCCCAGCGCCCATCGAGATAAGCGCCGCGCACCGAGGTATCGCGGGCATAAACCTCCCAGATCAAATCCAGAGGCCCGCCCGTATGTGCTGCAGCCTGCCATGTGGATTTGTCCAGCTTGGTCATGGGCACAGCACGACCAGCCTCATCGCGGGCCTCCAGCGTCACCACATGGCGGGCAAAGTCGCGTATCAAATAGCTGCCGGGAATCCAGGCCGGCAATCGCAAGCGCTGTCCGGGCAAGGCTTCGGGCAGATGGCAACGGACACGATAGCCGTGTCCGGCAGGCTGGGGCATCTCAACTTGGTAATGCAACAACATCACTTCATCCACGAACGAAAAACGGGCGTGCCCAAAACAGCACGCCCGCCTGAAAGTGTGTGGATTTTAAGGGTCAGGGTCAACGGCTGACGCGCAAGGTCCCATCAGCGGCACGCAGCACCCGCACCCGCTCGCCCAGCATGAATGGCGCCATGGACGGATCAACCGCCTGGGCCACGGCAATCACGCTGCCATCGGTCAGGCGGACGGTTAGTTCAACGCCCTGCTGGCGGCTGGCACGTTCTTCAGCTGCCTGTCCAGCCACGGTACCCGCAGCGGCTCCGGCGGCGGTGGCTACGCGACGGCCCGTGCCACTGCCAACTGTGCTGCCCAGTACACCACCCAATACAGCACCGCCAACTTGGCTAACCACCGAACGGTTGCCCTCGATCACAATCGCCCTGATGTTCTCGATCACTCCGGTTTGAACTTCAAGCCCGCGCTGAGCCTGATCACGTTGATAAACACCGGGAGACTGGCTGGGCGCACAAGCGGAAAGCCCAAGCACAACAACCGCTGCCGACAATCCGATCCAGACTTTTTTCATCCCTTCCTCCTGGTTACTTCGACGGAGCGTGCCTTTTTCACGCTATGAGGGCCTAGTCTAACATTTGCTTCTCGGCTGATAGGCATGGGCACTTCCAGCAAGTGATGATGGCCCATCTGAGCAAGGTTCGATGGGGGGCGAGTCATTCAAAGAATGACTGTTGGCGAAATTCCAAATCAAGTAGCCTGCCCAAGCGGTAGCCAATGCAAGCTGGCCGAGATCCGCGTCTCGGCAAAAGCACAGCCAGGCCAATTTTCGCTCAGGCCACCGATGGCAACCGATGGCGCTCGTACAGAAAGCGCAAACCTTCGGCGCGGTAGTGATGGAAGGCCGGGTCTTCCGCCAGCGCCATGCGCGCACGCGGGCGCGGCAGGTCGATGCTGAGGATTTCCCCCACCGTGGCCGCGGGTCCATTGGTCATCATCACAATGCGGTCAGACAGCAGCACGGCCTCGTCCATGTCGTGGGTGATCATGACGATGGTATTGCCGAGCCGGGCGTGGATGTTCATGACGGTTTCCTGCAGGGTCGCTCGCGTCAGGGCATCCAGCGCACCGAAGGGTTCGTCCATCAGCATCACCTTGGGCTCCATGGCGAGCGCGCGGGCAATCCCGACCCGCTGCTTCATGCCGCCGGAAATCTCATTGGGCCGCTTGTGGCGCG
>JBAUIG010000331.1:0-1570 GCA_049682735.1 Candidatus Macondimonas sp.
CTGAGACCCGGATGGGTCAACACCACCCGTGTCTGCTCGCGCCAGGCATGGAGCAGATCGTAAGCGGCCATCAGCCACATCTCCGACAGAGCGCCCAGGACGATCTCATCCTGGGGCATGGCCGGCGCCAATCGGTAACCATCTTCCAGGGTGCGCAGATAACCATCGGCAAGCGCCAGATGACGCGCGCGCATATGGAAATAGGCATCCTCGAAAAACGGCATCCGGCGCAAAGTCACCAGCATGTCGCTGGCCGAGCGTTCCGCCGTGGATTGGGTCGAGGTGTCGAGCAGCATACCGATCCTGTGCGTCGGGTCTTCACCGCTTGTGCATCGGCCTCAATCGCATCGGGTTGAGGTCGAACAGGCAAACGCCGCTGTCATGGGCTAAGGTCAAAATAGTGCGGCAGGCAACGAGGACGATTCATGGAACAGATGACGGGCAAGCTCTGCCTGGTGACCGGCGCCAATTCGGGCATTGGGCTGGCCACGGCCACGAAGCTGGCGCGGATGGGTGCCCATGTGGTGATGGTGTGCCGCGATGCGGCGCGGGGCGAAGCCGCCCGCGACCAGATCCGGCGGCTTACCGGCAATCAGCAAGTGGACCTGCTGCAGGCCGACCTCGCCGATCTTTCCCAGGTGCGGGGCGTGGCCGAGGATTATCAGGCCCGTTACCCGCGACTGGACGTGCTGATCCACAACGCGGGCCTGATGAAAAAGCGCCGCGAAGTATCCGCCGACGGCCATGAACTGCAGTTGGCCGTGCACTTCCTGGCGCCTTTCCTGCTCACCCACGCCTTGCGCGATGCGCTTGAGGCCGCTTCTGCCGCCCGTGTGGTGTCGGTGGCTTCCATGCTGCATCGCTTCGGGAAGCTCGATTTCGACGACCTGCACGCTGCCCGCCGCTATTCCATGTGGCGCCAATATGGCGCCTCCAAGCTGGCGACCATCGTATTCACCTATGAACTGGCGCGCCGCCTGGAAAACACCAACATCACCGCCAATTGCCTGCATCCCGGGGTCATCGGCTCGAATATCGAGAGCAATCCACGTTGGCTGCGCCCCTTCCTGGCCAGCCCCGAAACCGGCGCCCGCACCCCGGTTTATCTCGCCAGTTCCCCCGAGATGGAAGGCGTCACGGGTCGCTATTTCATCGCCTGCAGCCCAAGGGACAGTTCGCCTGCCAGCCGCAATCCCGCCGTGGCCCGGCAGTTGTGGCAAGTGGGAGAAGAGCTCACCGGAGCGCGCTGGCCGACCTGATCCGCCCGGGAGTCGATGGGATACAATTGCCCACCTGACGCCCCATCCGGATGCTGCCCATGACCGCAATCAAGCAGGACGACCTGATCCAGAGTGTCGCCGACGCGCTGCAATTCATCTCCTACTACCACCCCCTCGATTTCATCCAGGCCGTCCATGCCGCCTACGAGCGCGAGGAAAACCCCGCCGCCAAGGACGCCATGGCGCAAATCCTCATCAACTCGCGCATGTGCGCCGAGGGGCATCGCCCGATCTGCCAGGACACCGGCATTGTCACGGTATTCCTCAAGATCGGCATGGATGTGCGCTGG
>JBAUIG010000332.1:0-4172 GCA_049682735.1 Candidatus Macondimonas sp.
GCGCCGGCAGCACCGGCAACATGTAATACCAGCGCTCCTGCGGTCCGAAACTCAGCAGCGCGGCTGGCACGGCGATGACCAGTCCCAGCCAAAGCAGCATGGGACGCTGGCCCTCGGCGCGACGCAGCATCATCAAGGCAGGCAACAGGCCCACCCAGGGCAGCACCAATTGCCAGGTGCGGTAAAAGTAGTAGGGATCGCCATCGGGCAAGCGAGGTCGCAGCAGTGTTCCTCCCAACTGCGACTGCTGCAGGACCTCGGCACCGACCCCCTGCCGCATGGCATACCACCAGGGCAGATTGATCGCCGCCAGGATCAGCAAGCCCCACATCGGCCTGATCAAATCCAGGGTCGATGAACGCAACGGCGCATGCAGCCGGGTGAAGAGCGCCAATGCGAGCACCAGCATCAGCGGCAACTGTGGCCCCTTGGTCAGGCACGCCAGGGCAAATGCTCCCCACATGCCCAACACCCAGCGCAAGCGCAAGGACGGTTGATCTGCCTGCCAGGCCCGCACGAAAGCGAGCAAACCCAGCGCACACCAGAAAGCATAGAGCATCTCCGGACGGGCGCTGTGAATGTAGTAGAACACCCCTTGGGAAGAGGCCGCTATGGCTGCCGCTATCAGCCCGACAGCCGGCCCGGCCAGCGCCATCCCCAGCAAACCCGTGACTGCGACCAGCCCGGCGCCCGCCAGCACCGATACCAAGCGCCCTTCCCACGGCGCCACCCGGTACAGGTCGCCAGCGATCTCGGCCACCACAGCCGTGAACCAGTAACTGAGCGGGGGTTTGTTCAGCCGCGGCCGATCGTTGAGATAGGGAACGATCCATTCCCCGCGGTCGTGCATCTCCTCCACGGTGCGCACCACGAAGGTCTCATGGGGCTCCATGGGCAGATCGACCATATTGGCCATCCCCAACACAATCGTCAGGCCGGTCAGCACCCAGCGCCAGATCGCCATTTCCCGCGTGGTCATGGCTGATTCCTTGCGGCAAGCTGGAGCAGGGTTATCAGCAGATGCGCTCGTCCAGGGCTCATGGCGACTCCCCGCCACAGGGGAGAGCCATGTCGGCCCGCACCAGGAACCACAACTCACGGTGCGCCTGGCCCAGGGCCACAGCGCGCTGCGGATTGAAACATGGCGTCAGGCGCTCTTCGGGGAGCAAGACCCAACGCCCGGGCGCCGCGTTCAGCCACGCGATGGCCTCCGCCGCCTCGCCCACCCGATCGGCGCGGCGGTAGCCAAAAGTCATCACGGTGCGATCCGCCTGGTAGAGGAACTGTTCCTTCCAGTCCACCATCCCCAGTTCGGCCTGCGGCCCGATCCGTTGCACGACCCGCTCCATGAACGCCCGCCCGGAACGAGTGGCGTCCAACAACGGCGCCGCCCAGAAGCCATACAGCAACCAGACCACCAGCAAGGTACCCAGCAAGGCGGTAAACCCCCGCCGCGGCCCCAGCCAGGCCGCCAGGCCCAAGGCGGCGATCGTCAATATCCCCAAGGGCACCCAGGGCTGGACCTGATAGCGCAGGACCAGACTCTGAATCGCCGAAGAATCGATCCAGGCCAGATAGAGCCAGCCCGTCAAGAGGCTCAGCCCGAGCAGCACCACCAGCCCCCAGGCCAGCCGCTGGACAGCCGATTTGCGCAGCAAGCCGGGCAACAGGGGCGCGCAGGCCAGGGCAAAGGCGGGGGTGGCCGGGAGGAGGTAGAGGCCACGCTTGCCGCTGCTCAGGCTGAAGAACACCAGCACCACCAGTGCGTAGCCCAGCAGCAGGGCATAGCGCCCATCGCCGCGACCAAGCCGGCGTCGCCAGGCCGGGATCAGCCAGGGCAGCAACAAACTGCCGGGCAGCCAGAACACCGGGATCACCTGCACCAGGTAATACCAGATCGGTTCGCGGTGCCCCCACGCCTGGGCATAGCGGGTGGCGGTCTGGCGCAGCAGCAAATCGTCGCGGTAGGCCGCCAGCGCCGGATCCTGCAGGCTGGCCCAGAGCATGGGGCCAGTCCAGGCCAGCAGCACCCCCAGCAGCAATGCCAACGCGCCCAGGCCATGACGCAGGGGAATCGGCGACAGCGGCGCAGCGCTGCGGCGACGCCACAGGGCAGCCAGCGGCAGCAGCGCCAAGGGCAGAAAGCCCACCCCCTTGGTGAGGATGCCCATGCCCACAGCGAAGAAACCCAAATACAAGGCGCGCAGATCCGGCCCGCGCAGCAGATGGCGCGTCAGGCCATACAGCGCCAGCGTGGTCCAGAACGCCAGCAGGGCGTCGATTTGCGCCATGCGCGCCTGCAGCGTGAACTGCACGGTGAAGGCCAGCAGCAGCGCGGCCAGCATCCCTACGCGCCGATTCCACAGCCGCCGCCCCAGGTCGTAGGTCAACAGCAAGGTGCCCAGTGCCGCCAGCAAGGAAGGCAGCAGGAATGCCAGGCGCGGACTGCCGGTCAGTGCCTCGAAACCCGCGATGGCCCAGAAGAACACCGGCGGTTTGTCGGAATAGGGATGGCCACCGATGTGAGGGATCAGCCACTGTCCCGTCGCCAGCATTTCGCGGGCGATCTGGGCAAAGCGGGGCTCATCGGGCGGCCAGGGGTCGCGCAGCCCCAAGCCGGGCGCAAACAGCAGCAGCCCCAGGAGAAACAGCACAAAGCGATCGCGCCGCCGGCGGGCAGCGGGTATCTCGATTCTCGTATCCATCAGGACTTCAGGTGATGATCGAGCGTGGCCGGCTCGGCTTCTTCCCGGCGAATCAAATAAAGATTGCGGGCATAAACGAAGAGGCCGCTGGCCTGTCCCACGATGAAGACCGGATCGCGCTTATAGATTGCATAGCTCAACAGCGTCAGGCCGCCGGCCAGGCTGAAATACCAGAAGTGCACCGGGATCACGCTGCGCTTGGCCTTTTCGCTGTAGAACCACTGCACCAGAAAGCGCATGGAAAACAGCGCCTGACCGATGAAGCCCACGCCCAGCCAGAGGGTTTCGGTCCAACTCATGTTTCTTCCCTTGCCTGGAAATCCAGGCGACCACGGCGACGCAACCACATCACGCCGAGCAGGTCGACGAGGCCCGCCCAGAGTCGGTTGTTGAGGCCATATTTGGACTGCCCGCCACCGCGGGGCCGATGATTGACGCCGACGCACTGCACCGTGCCGCCGGCGCGCAACACCAGCGCCGGCATGAAGCGATGCATGTGGTCGAAATAAGGCAGATCGAGATAAAGCGCGCGGGGCAACAGCTTGATGCCGCAACCGCTGTCCGGCGTCTGATCCTGCAACAGGGCCCCACGCACCGCATTGGCCACCCGGGACGACAGCCGCCGCAACCAGTCGTCCTCGCGCCGAGTCCGCGCCCCCTGGATCAGGATCCGCGGCGCCGGATCGGCCTGTGCATCCACCCTGGCCAGCAGATGAGGCAGATCGGCCGGATCGTTCTGGCCATCGCCATCCAGGGTGGCAATCCAGCGTCCGCGCGCAGCCCGCACGCCGCTGGTGATGGCGGCGCTCTGGCCGGCGTTGCGCACATGGCGCAGGATGCGCAGGCGACCGCCGAAATCGTCTTTCAAAGCTGCAAGCCTTGCCACCGTCGCATCGGTGCTGCCATCGTCGATGAAGATCACCTCGAACGGCGCCACGCCGTCCAGCGCCTGGCGGATCTCGCCCGCCAGCGTCGCCACGTTGGCGTCTTCGTCCTTGACCGGAATGACGACGGAAATCAGGGGGTCAGCATGCATGCAGGCAAGATTCCACAGCAGAACAGGAGAGGGGATTTATCACAGCAAGATGCGCATTGTAACCGCGCTGCGCGCTGACCACCGCATCGCATTCATGGAAGCGGGGAAGCCGCATCAAGCGGAACCAACTGCGTGGCCTCGCGCACCACGAGATAATGCCCACGATAAGGACGACATAAAAGGCTGGGCGGGACGGTGCAATCCTGCGCATGATCCACCTCGTCAATCACGACGCCATGCGGGTTTTGTGCCGCCCAGACAGACGCATCTTGATGCGCTTTCAGCAGTGTGGGCGTTTGTTGTAAGCGACCCAGGAACTGGAATTGGCCACGGTAAGTCCCGACGAAAGCGAGGGGATGGCCATTGCGCTCCAGCGCGCCCAGCATGCGGCTCGCCTCTGTCAGATCAAAGCGGCTTTCGGCTTCGCGGAT
>JBAUIG010000333.1:0-2394 GCA_049682735.1 Candidatus Macondimonas sp.
GGGGCATTCATCCTCACCGTGGCGGTGCTGCACATCGTCAACAGCGCGGCCCTGCCCGCCGGGCTCACCAAGTCCTATTCCGCCTACGCCGGCGCGGTCGATGCCATGGTGCAGTGGTGGTATGGCCACAACGCGGTGGGCTTTTTCCTCACCGCCGGCTTCCTCGGCATGATGTATTACTTCGTGCCCAAGCAGGCCGAGCGGCCGATCTTTTCCTACCGCCTGTCGATCGTGCACTTCTGGGCGCTGATCTCGATCTATATGTGGGCCGGGCCCCATCATCTGCACTACACCGCCCTGCCCGACTGGGCCCAGTCGCTGGGGATGGCGTTCTCCCTGATGCTGTTGGCGCCCTCCTGGGGGGGCATGATCAACGGCATGATGACCCTCTCCGGGGCCTGGCACAAACTGCGCACCGATCCCATCCTGAAGTTCCTCATCGTCTCCCTGTCGTTCTATGGCATGAGCACCTTCGAGGGACCCATGATGTCCATCAAGACCGTCAATGCCCTCTCCCACTACACCGACTGGACCATCGGCCATGTGCATTCCGGCGCCCTGGGCTGGGTGGGCTTCATCACCATGGGCTCGCTCTACGCACTGTTCCCGCGTCTGTATGGCCTCAAAAGCATGTGGAGCACGCGGCTGATCGAATGGCACTTCTGGATTGCCACCATCGGGATCGCGGCCTATGCCGGATCGATGTGGATTTCAGGGGTCATGCAGGGTCTGATGTGGCGGGCAGTCAATCCCGACGGGACGCTCACCTACACGTTCGTGGAATCCCTCAAGGCGACCTACCCCTACTATGCCATCCGCCTGACGGGCGGTCTGATGTACCTGACCGGCATGGGCATGATGGCCTGGAACGTCTACAAAACCATCCAGATGGCTGAGAAGCCCGCACCGGCGCCGGTGCTGATGCCCCACGCCAGCCACCTCTGAACCCGGCAGCAGGAGTCGCCAGATGTCTCAGCAACATGAGATCGTGGAAAAAAACATCGGCCTGATGGCTGTGCTGATCGCGGTGGTCATCAGTATCGGTGGGCTGGTGCAGATCGTCCCGCTGATCTTCAGCGCCCAGACCACCACCCCCGCGCCCGGTATCACCCCTTATGCGCCCCTGGCCCTGGCCGGGCGGGATATCTATGTCCGGGAGGGCTGCTATAACTGCCATTCCCAGATGATTCGTCCCTTCCGGGCCGAAACCGAGCGCTACGGCCACTACTCGGTGGCCGGGGAATTCGTCTACGACCGCCCCTTCCAGTGGGGTTCCAAGCGCACCGGCCCTGATCTGGCACGGGTGGGCGGCCGCTATTCCGACGATTGGCACCGGGTCCATCTGGACAATCCCCGCGACGTGGTTCCGGAATCCAACATGCCGGGCTATCCCTGGCTCGCACGCAATACCGTGGACGGCCCGACCATCGCCAGTCATATGCAGTCCCTGAAGACGCTGGGCGTCCCTTACAGCGACGCCGATATCGCAGGGGCAGAGGCCGCTGTGACGGGCAAGACCGAACAGGATGCCGTGATTGCCTACCTGCAGGGCATGGGAACGGCCTTTGCGGGGCGGAGGTAAACATGGACACCGGCACACTGATGGGTCTGATCACCCTGGTCCTCATGTTGGTTTTCGTGGGCATTGTGGTCTGGACCTTCCTGTTGCATCGGCCCGCCGATTTCGAACGCACCGCCCGCCTGCCCTTGCAGGAGGATGACCCCATCGACCGCCCCGCCACGAGGAAGCGTCCATGAGCAGTTTCTGGAGCCTGTACATCGTCCTGCTCACTGGGGCCAATATCGCGGCTGCCTGGTGGCTGATTCGCTGGACGGCCAAGCCGCGCAAGGGAGAGGTCGCTGCCACGGAAACCACGGGCCATGTGTGGGACGAGAACCTCACCGAATACAACAAACCCATGCCGCGCTGGTGGCTGTACCTGTTCTACTTAAGCATCGTATTCGCGGTCATCTATCTGATTCTCTATCCGGGCATGGGTAACTTCCGAGGACTGCTGGGCTGGACTCAGGTGAATGCCTACGAGAGCCAGATGGCCCAGGCCGAACAGACCTACGGCCCGATCTTTCAAAAATACGGTGCCACCGACCTGATCGCCCTCGGCCAGGACCGCGAAGCCATGGGCACGGCTTCCCGGCTGTTTGCCAACAATTGCGCTGCTTGCCACGGCTCGGATGCCCGCGGTGGGCTGGGTTTCCCCAACCTGACCGACGGGGATTGGCTGTACGGTGGCAACCCGGAAACCATTCGCGAAAGCATCCTCAAGGGCCGCAGCGGCATGATGCCACCGCTTGGCGCCGCCCTGGGGGAAGAAGGAATCGGTGAGGTCGCGCAGTATGTCCTGAGCCTGAGCGGTCGGCCCAGCAATCCCGTGC
>JBAUIG010000334.1:0-2136 GCA_049682735.1 Candidatus Macondimonas sp.
GCCCAGAATGCCTCTCACCAAGGGCTGGAAGGCTATCTCCTCACCCTGCAGGGACCGGCCTACATGGCGGTGATGACCTATGCCGATGACCGGGAACTGCGGCGCGAGGTCTACACCGCCAATGCCACACGGGCTTCCGATCAGGGACCGCATGCCGGTCGCTGGGACAATGCGCCGCTGATGGACAAGATCCTGGGTTTGCGCCATGAAGCAGCACAATTGCTGGGGTTCGCCAACTACGCCGAGGAGTCTCTTGCCACCAAGATGGCCCCCGATGTCGAAACCGTAGAGGGTTTTTTACTTGATCTGGCGCACCGGGCGCGCCCCGTGGCGGAAGCCGAACGCACGGAGCTGGCGCGTTTTGCCGCCAGCCAGGGGGGCAGCGCGGAGCTTGAACCCTGGGATATCGCCTATTGGAGCGAAAAGCTGCGCCAGGACCGCCATCGCATTTCCCAGGAAGAATTGCGCCCCTATTTTCCTGCGCCGCGGGTGATCGACGGCCTGTTCGAGCTGATTGGCCAACTGTTCGGCGTGCGCTTCGAGGCGATCGACACGGCGGAGCGTTGGCATCCCCAGGTGCGCTTGTTCGCCCTGCGCGATGCCCAGGGCCATTTGCGCGGCCATGTCTATGTGGACCTTTACGCGCGTCCCGAAAAGCGCGGCGGCGCCTGGATGGCGGATGCGGTGAGCCGACGTCGGATTGGTCATCAGGTGCAGTTGCCGGCCGCCTTCGTAGTGGGAAATTTTACCCCGCCGGTGGGAGAGCGCCCCGCCCTGTTGACCCATGACGAGGTGCTGACCCTGTTCCATGAGTGCGGTCACGGGATGCACCATTTGCTGACGGAAGTGGACCACCTGCCGGTTTCCGGTATCCACGGCGTCGAATGGGACGCGGTGGAATTGCCCAGCCAGTTCATGGAGAACTGGGCCTGGCAGCAGGAAGTCCTTGATCTCATCAGTGGTCATGTGGAAACCGGTGAGCGACTCCCCGCAAGCCTGTTCGAGCGCCTCAAGGGCGCGCGTAATTTTCAGACGGGACTGCAGCTTGTCCGCCAGATCGAGTTGTCCCTGTTCGATTTGCGGCTGCATCGTGACTTCGATCCTGCCGCTGGTGCTCGGGTGCAGGAAATCCTGGAGCAGGTGCGGGCCGAGGTGGCGGTGATTCGTCCACCGGTCTGGAACCGCTTTCCCAACAGCTTTTCGCACATTTTCTCGGGCGGTTACGCGGCGGGCTATTACAGTTATAAATGGGCGGAAGTCCTTTCCGCTGATGCTTTCGCTGCCTTCGAGGAAGCCGGCTTGTTCGATCCGGCCACGGGCCGACGCTTCCTGCGCGAAATCCTTGAGGTCGGGGGTTCTCGGCCGGCGGCGGCCTCTTTCAAGGCGTTCCGCGGGCGTGAACCCACCATTGACGCGCTGCTGCGACACAGCGGGATCGCTGCCTGAGCGGCTGGCAATGATTGCCACGCCGGTCACCGGCCAGCCGGTGAACGGCGCGATTTGAGCCGCCGAGGTCTGTGGGGCGATGGACGCATGGACCTGTGGCAGCAGCTTGGAAGTCCAAGCCAATGGCGGCAGTGGGCGACAGCTGTCGATTTTTTGATTCTGCCCGCCCGATGGTTTGCTGCGCACGCCCCGAATGAGCTCACCCAGCGATTCAGGGACTGGTCAACGATCGCGATCCTTGCGCAGTTGCTCCAACAAGGCCTTGCGCCGCCGCTCTGCATTCGCGCGATCGTCGGCATCGAGATCCGCTTCCTTGAGGGCATAGTTCATCTGAGTGATGGCTTCGCGGGTTTGTCCCTGGAAAGCCAGATATTCGCCCAGATGGACATGCGATTCGCCTTTTTTGCCCAGTTGCTCGGCCGCTTGGGCCAAAAGCCGCAGCCGACGGCCGGTAATTTCCGGGCCGGGCGGAATCCCTCGCAACTCCCTATGCGCGGCCTGGGCATCACCCGTGGTCAGCAGGGTGCGGGCGTAATCGAGCGAAAGCACCGTATCACTGGGGAACAAGCGCAGACCTTTGCGATAAGTGGTCAGCGCGGCGTCGGCTTGCCGATTGGCCTGCTGGGCTTCGGCCAGGGCCAGCAGGTATTCCGGCACGTCCGGCGCCTGGTTCACCACATCATCCAATTC
>JBAUIG010000335.1:0-1962 GCA_049682735.1 Candidatus Macondimonas sp.
TCACCACCAAACTTCTCCGCCAACACCTTCGTCAGCGCCGCCGTCAACGTCGTCTTCCCATGGTCCACATGACCAATCGTCCCCACATTCACATGCGGCTTCGTACGCTCAAACTTGCTCTTGGCCATGCGCAGCAGTCTCCATGAGAAATCAAATACGCCAAAACAGCCCCTCATTGCGCGACGAGAAGCCATCCATCAATCGTGGAGCCCATAACCGGATTTGAACCGGTGACCTCTTCCTTACCAAGGAAGTGCTCTACCGACTGAGCTATATGGGCCCTGAACTAAAAAAAGTCCGGCAAAAAATAACCTATGGAGCGGGTGATGGGAATCGAACCCACGCTATCAGCTTGGAAGGCTGAAGTTCTACCATTGAACTACACCCGCGCATCGCCCTTGATGGAACCCAAATGCAACCTGGTGGAGGGGGTAGGATTCGAACCTACGAAGGCAGAGCCGGCAGATTTACAGTCTGCTCCCTTTGACCGCTCGGGAACCCCTCCGAAATGTGAGCTTGCCATTATCTTCAGCTTGCCGATCACTGTCAAACCTCAGCGAAGTTCGACTGGCACGGCTTGGGTAGCGGCTTCCGACAGATAGACATCAATAGTTTCCAGATCGGCAGGTTCCAGGGCACCAACCGCAGACTGGAGATTGAGCCGACTCAATAGATATGCCAAACGGGCATCATTGAGGTTTTGCTGCGCGACATAGACCTGTTGCAGTGCGAACAACACGTCCACGGCGGTGCGCACGCCCACTTCCCGGCCGCGCCGTGCCGACTCATAGGCGGCCACGCTCGACTTCACGGCCTGCTCCAAGGCCCGAACCTGGGCAATGGAGGTATTCAACTGCAGGAAAGCCTGGCTGGCCTGAAGTTCAGCGCCGCGGGTCGCATCGACCAAATCACTCTTGCGCTGGCTATAAAGTGCCGCAGCCTCCTTGACCTGGGCGTTCAGCAAGCCCCCACGGAACAACGGCACACTGAGCTGAACACCTATCACACCGCTCTCGGTCTCAGTGCGGGTGACATCTCCCCCGAAACTTGGCTGTCGCGACTCTTGGACATCATAGTTTCCTACTAGGAATATAGTCGGCAAACGCGCACCCTGCCGGGCCCTAACCTCGGCGTGCGCGACCTCGACTCCCAACTCGCTCGCCACACGGAACAGATTGGACTGACGCGCACGCTCCGTCCATTCCGACTGTAGCGCGGGCTCGGGGGGGGACAGCGGAAAATCTGCCCGCGGCCCGCGCAATGGGGGCACGTCCTGATCAATGATACGCGTCAACTGCTGGCGCGCCACCGCGAGATCATTTTCGTACTGCAGCACCTGCGCCGACACCAGGTCATGGCGTGCCTGGGCCTCATTCACATCGGTAATGGCAACGGTTCCGACCTCGAAGGATTTTCGGGAGCGAGCCAGTTCCTGCTCAAGGGCGCGCAGCTCTGCCTTGCCAGACGTCAACGCCTGATCCGCCTGCAGGACCTGGAAATACCCCGATGCCGTGCGCAAGATCAGATCCTGACGGGCAATGGCATATTCCACCTCAGCCAGTGCAATCTGTCGCTTGGCCTGTCCATAGCGAAATATCGCTTCCGCCACAAAAAGCGGCTGGCGCAGCTGCACGCCATAGTTCCAGCCCGCTGCATTATTGACCTGACCACTTTGATCGATCGAGCTTAGCGGCGAACCTGGCGGGCCAGGGAGGGACACAGGATCGCTCTCCACATCCAGCCAATTGCGGTTAATGCCACCATTCAGGTCGATGCTCGGAAACAGTACTCCACGCGCCTGCTGGTTCAGTGTATATGCAGCATCAAGGCGATGACGCGCGGACTCATAGGCCGCATCGCGCGCTTGGGCCAAGCGGTAGATATCCACAAGGCCTTCGGCAGACACAGGCCCATTCAGCCCCATAGCCGCGAGAAGAAAAGCAAGGCCGGCGCCGGCTTTTC
>JBAUIG010000336.1:0-2687 GCA_049682735.1 Candidatus Macondimonas sp.
CCCACATCGTATCCACTCCCGTCCGTTGTCGACGGCCCGATGGCCGCATTCTACTTGATCGGCGGCCCAGGCTTCATTCCTTAGCCGGACAGCCCACCGGCGCTGCTTGCCAATAGCGGCGCGCGCGACAGCGATAACCGTCCATTGCGATCGGCTTTCCTGGGCGCAAGCGCACCGTCACCGCCCCCAGCTCCCCGGTGACCGCCAGCGCGCTGCCCTGGCGCGCCAGGCGATCCCGCACCACAGGACGTGGAAAATCCCAGCGGTTGCCAAACCCTGCGGCAGCCAGGGCCCATACCGGCGCCACTGCCGCCAGAAATGGCGCCGACGACGATCCGGCGCTGCCATGATGCGCCAGGGCCAGGATCTCGGCCCGCACATCCATCCCCTGTGCCAGCAAGGCCATTTCGGTCCGGCGGCCAATGTCCCCGGTGAGCAGGATGCGGCCGCCCGGCGCGATGACGCGCAACACACAGGAGCCCTCGTTATCGGAGTCGTTGGGCGTGATGCCGGGATGCAGGATCTCAAACCGCACCTGATCCCAGGTCCAGGTCGTGCCGGCCCGGCAGGGGCGCGTTCCGGGGAAAGGGGGTGTGCCACCACTCAGCCAGTCATCCACCAACATCACCTCCCGCAATCGCCCAGCGCCGCCGCTGTGATCGCTGTCCGCATGGCTGATCACGACTGTGTCCAAACGATTGATACCCTGGCGGCGCAGATAAGGCTCAACCACCCATTCCACCGCATCGGATGTTCCCATGCGCGGTCCGGTGTCATAGAGCAAGACATGCCGCGCGGTCCGCACCACCACCGCCTGACCCTGGCCCACGTCCAGCATCACCATTTCCAGCTCGCCCGCCCTTGGCGCCGTATTCACTCGCGTCCAGGCCAGCAAGACCAGCAGCAGGCCGATGAGCCGCCCCGGAAACCCGCGCGGCGCCAGCATCCAGAGCACCCCACCCACCAACACCAGCGTCGACATCCATCCCAGCGCTGGCAAGCTGGCCGCCGCGCCCGGCCATGCCGCCAGCAGCGCCCAGGGCGTCCACAACCATGACAACACGTGCGCAGCCGCCCACAGCAGGGGCGCGCCCAGCACGGGATGGATCGCCGCCAGCAGCGTGCCCCCCAGGATCAGGGGCAACAGCAGCAGGCTGAACAGTGGGATCAACACCAGATTCACGATGGGCGCCACCCAGGACAGGCGACCGAAAGCCAGCAGCAGGATCGGCACCAGACCCAGTGTCACGACCCATTGGCTACGCAGCAGATCCATCAGGCGCCCTCCCCCGCCCATCCGGCCCCGCAGGCCGACATACAGGCAGGCCACCGCGCCGAAGGACAGCCAGGTTCCCGGCGCCAAGGCGGCGCGCGGATCAAGGGTCAGGATCAGGGCCAGCGCGCCCAGAAAAATCCGGCTTGCCGTGGCTTCCCGTCGCCACCACACAGCGGCCGTGAGCGCAGCCAGCATCACAACCGCGCGCTGGGTGGGCACGGAAAATCCAGCCAGCGCGCTATAGCCGAAGGCAGTCGCCAACAGGGCGAGAGCCGCCGCCCGAGGGGCCGCAATACGCAACGCCAGGCCCGCAAAGCGGGGCCAGGCCCAGCGGGTCAATCCATAGACCGGTGCGGCGGCCATGAGGATGTGCTGGCCGGAAATCACGGCCAGATGACTGGTCCCCGTATCCCGGAAAACCTCCCACTGTGCCGGGGTCAACGCGCCTTGATCGCCCAAGGCCAGTGCCCGTATCAATCCAGTCTGGGGATTACCCGCCAGAACAGCGTCGATTCGCGCCGCGAGATGGGCCCGCAGGTTTTGCAGGCTGAGCCAGGCCGTTGTCAGGCGGGCATTGGCCGGGTCCTCGCGGATGCTGGCGGTGGCCATGATGCCCTGCTGAAACAGCCAGGTCTCATAGTCAAAGGTGCCGGGATTACTCAGGCCACGGGGGGCACGCAATCGCACCTTGAGCCGCCAGGTTTCACCGGGTCGATAGACCCGCGCCATGCCATAGTCCGAGATCCGCACCGTGGCGCCCGCGGGCAGCGCCACGACGGGATTGGCCGTGGACACCACTTCGGCCAGCAATCGCTGCCCCCCATTGCGATACTGGGGAAAATCGACGATGCGCGCGGTCAGGACCGTGACCACGCCCCGGGGCGGCAGCTCGGGACGCTGCGCCAGGAAACTGCCCGCCGAGAGAGTTGCCCACAGAAATCCGGACAGTCCCGCCGCCAGCACGATCCAGCCGCTGGCACGCGCGCGAATCGCCAGCAGCAGGGGAAGAAGAAGGAGCCCAAGGCCCAGGCGGATCGCCGGGCTTGGCAAGGTGGGACAGGCGTTCAGGGTGAGCAGACCCAGCACAAAGGCCAGGAGCGCGTGACCCGTCATCGGGAAGCATCTTCAGAGTGGCAGCAAACGCCCCGATTCCAGCCGCAGCACCCGATCCATGCGCCCAGCCAGCTCCACATCGTGGGTGACGATGAGGAAGCTGGTGCCGAGTTGGCGGTTGAGTTGCAGCATGAGGTCATACATCTGGCCAGCGGTGCGCGGGTCGAGGTTCCCAGTGGGTTCATCGGCCAAAACGCAGGGCGGTTCAGTCACCAATGCCCGGGCCAGCGCGGCGCGCTGACGCTCCCCGCCGGAAAGCTGGGCCGGACGGTGTTCCAGGCGTGGTCCCAGCCCCACC
>JBAUIG010000337.1:0-2250 GCA_049682735.1 Candidatus Macondimonas sp.
TGATGGAGGAGATCCCCAGCAGGTGAACGGCGAAGATCAGGAATGGAAACGCCGGCCCGGTCTGCAGAACCAACGGCGGATACATGGTCCAGCCGCCAGCTGGTGCACCACCCGGCATGAACAGGGTGGCAATCAACAAGGTGAAGGCAAAGGGCAGGATCCAGAATCCCCAGTTATTGATGCGTGGAAGCGCCATGTCGGGCGCGCCCAGCATTACCGGCAACAACCAATTGGACAGGCCCACGAAAGCGGGCATCACCCCGCCAAAAATCATCACCAGAGCGTGCATGGTCGTCATCTGGTTGAAGAATTCGGGACGCACCAGTTGCATGCCGGGCTGGAACAGTTCCGCCCGGATCACCAGGGCCATCACGCCCCCGACCAGGAACATCAGCAGCGATAACCACAGGTACAGCGCCCCGAGGTCCTTGTGATTGGTCGTCGTCAGCCAACGCCACAAGAAACGGGGATCCGGACCGTGATCGTGATCGTCGTGCACCAGGGCATGGTCAGTCATGCGTGTTCTCCCACTCTATCAACGGGCGGCAGCGATGGCCGGCTCATTCATCATCGCGGTTTGCGTGCCTTTATCGGCGCGTTGCGCCTCCAGCCAGACCGCGTAGTCCTCAGGCGTCTTTGCCTCCACAACGATCGGCATGAAACCGTGATCGCGTCCGCACAGCTCGGCGCACTGGCCCCGGTATATACCCGGCACATCAATCCGGGTCCAGAACTCATTGATGTATCCTGGAACCGCGTCCTTCTTGACCGCCAGGTCGGGCACCCACCATGCATGGATCACATCGTTGGAGGTGATCAGAAAGCGAACTTTCTGGCCTGTAGGCACCACCACGGGATGATCGACATTCAGCAGATAGTGATCCACTGATTTGAGGTCGATCTGGGCGCCAAGTTGACGCGCGGCGTTGCTGTCCTGGGCCAGGGCGCTGTAAAAGGAAACATCCTGATCCAGATAGTCGTAATGCCACTTCCACTGATAGCCGGTGATCTTGATGGTCAGATCCGCCTGGCTGGTATCGTCCATTTTGATCAGCAGGCCCGCGGCGGGTATCGTCATGACCACCAGGATGGCAAAAGGAATGGCGGTCCAGATCAACTCGACGGCCGTATTTTCATGGAAGTGGGCCGGTTGAGCACCTGCTGATTTGCGAAAACGCAAGATGGAGTAAAGCATCGCGCTGAACACCAAGGCCCCGATGACGACGCAAACCCAGAACATCGCCATGTGCAATGAATGCACATTACGGCTGATCTCCGACACGCCCTCGGGCATGTTGTATCGCAGCTCGGCATGGGCACTTCCGATACCGATACCCGCCAAAGTCGCAGCCAGGATCGTTGATACCCATACGCCGCGCATCCGCTTACCAATCATGCCTCTCGCACTCCTCATGCCTCGCTCCAAAGGGTTTCCTCAGACGGAAAACCCCGGCTCCATCACTTCTTTCAATCGTTGCGCCAAACGCCGACGGTCCAGCTCGCTCAAACCCCGGCCCAGTTCCAGGTATTGATCCCTGCACACCAGCCAAAGCCGGGAGGGCTCAACCGCAGCATCCAAGCGCACGCGCGCCCAGGATCGTTCGAAATCCGTGATCTGTTGCGGACCTTGATGGCCCGACTCAACCCGAATGCGATCCGCTTCGATACGGACCACTTCGCGATAGGCATTGCGGCGCAGGCAATGCCGCAAGGTCCAGAGGACCGCAAGGCTTTCAAGGCCTGAAAAGGGCAGGATGGGCCACAATCCCATGATCCCGGCCCAAAAGGCGCCGATTGCGATCGGCGTGCAGGCAACCACCCCAAAACCCCAGGCAGCCTTTGGGGTCAATGACCCATCCGGGGCGATGACGCAGCAAAACGGTTGTTCCGTCCGGGGCTCGCTGGAAGAATCCATCGACACCTCCCGTGATCGACCGGGCGCCATCTCCTCCGATCGGGCCGGATGGTCAGGCACATCAGGGGGTACCAGAAAGCCTGCAAATCGTACTTGATCAGTATCAGTGCTGCAAGCCAATCGGCTGTCATCCAGCCATTTTCAGGCTGGGAAGTTGCGCGCAAAGGACCGATCCAGATGATCCTGAGCGGGGCGCCCAAAGGGCACCACCCCAAGGCAAGGCACCGGCAAACGCTCGCGCAGACTCGCCAGATTGCCCGCCATGGCATCCATGCCGGCATCCACTTCATTCGCGACCCAGCCACAGAGCTGATCGCCAATGACCTGCGCGGACA
>JBAUIG010000338.1:0-9701 GCA_049682735.1 Candidatus Macondimonas sp.
AGCCCATACAGCGCGATTCCAGCGTCCCCGGATCTACCAGTTTCATGAACCAATTCGCGCAGCCGGCCGAGTCTATGCGACTGACGATCGGATTAATGTCCTGATGGCTGGTTAGTCAACATATGGGGCCTTCATCAGAACGGGATTCCACACACGTTGACATCGGAAATCCAGGGAGTCCAGCATTTCGATGAGCCCGAGATCCAAGCCCGTTCCGAGGCGTCGCCCCCTCCTGCCGCATACTGATACTCTCCAAGGCTGCAAAGCTTGATTGAAATCAAGGCAGCGGATTGATCTTGGTCCGAACACGGGCAAAGCACAAGTGAGGCCTGGATAATGCGGTGACTAGGTGAGGCGGGGCGATTTTCACCTGATAACAATTTGTCAATCGCTTTTCTTGAAGTGATTTATCATACGGCGTCGCTTGTTGATCTGACGAGTTGTCAGTGGGTTGGGGCGACCTTCAAAAGGGTTTTCGCCCGACTTGAATTCAACTCGCATCGGCGTACCAAAAAGCCCCAGGGATTTTCTGAAGTAATTTATCAAATAGCGCTTATAAGTTTCTGGAACAGAATCTGTTTGATTGCCATGGATCACAATCACCGGCGGTTGTCGGCCGCCCTGATGGGCATAACGCAGCTTGATCCGCCGACCTCGCACCAGGGGGGGCTGGTGCACCGTGACCGCATCCTGCAACAGACGGCTGAGCTGGGGCGTCGACAGATCGGCGCGGCCTGCCGCGTGGGCGGCCTGAATTGACGCAAACACATCGCCCACCCCGGAACCGTGCAAGGCTGAAATGAAATGAGTACGGGCAAAATCAGCGAAGGGCAGGCGCCGAGCCAGTTCCGCGCGGATACGCTCACGCGCGCCGTGAGACAGTCCATCCCATTTGTTCACCGCCAATACCAAGGCCCGTCCCCGATCGATCACCAGTCCCAGCAGACTGGCATCCTGTTCTGTGACCCCCTCCCGGCCATCGAACATGAACAACACCACATCCGCCGCATCAATGGCCTGCAAGGTCTTGACGATACTGAATTTCTCGATGACCTGCTCAACCCGTGCGCGGCGCCGGATGCCTGCCGTATCCACCAGTACATAATCCTGATCGTCGCGCACAAACGGTACCGCGATCGCGTCCCGTGTGGTTCCCGGGGTTTCCGAGGCCACCAGCCGCTCCTCGCCCAGAATGCGGTTGATCAGGGTGGATTTACCTACATTGGGGCGGCCCACCACGGCGACCCGGATGGCCGTATCCGATTCCTCGCGGGGTTCTTCCAGCGACCTGGGCAGGATCGCACAAACCTCCTCCATCAGCTTCGCCACGCCCTGGCCATGGGCTGCGGAAAGGGCATGGACCGTACCCATGCCGAGGGTGACGAAATCGGCGGCGGCCGCTTCCGGAGCCAGCCCTTCGCTCTTGTTGGCTACCAGGAACACTGGCTTGCCGCTGCGGCGGATCCATTGGGCCAGAACCTCATCCTGGGAACTCAATCCATCGCGAGCGTCCACCATAAACAAGACCGCATCGGCCTCATCCAACGCCCGGCGTGCCTGATCGGCGCTCAGGGCGTCCAGTCTCTCAGCCTCACCGGACAGTCCGCCCGTATCGACCACCACATAGGGCGTCGGACCTATCCGGCCATAGCCATATTGGCGGTCACGCGTGAGCCCCGGAAAATCGGCGACCAAGGCATCCCGACTGCGCGTCAAACGGTTGAACAGGGTGGATTTTCCGACATTGGGGCGACCCAGAAGCGCCACCACCGGCAGCATCGGAACCAGGGGTTCTTCAACCACGCCGAATCCGAAGGGCGGCCAGCCGCCCTCCCCGACCCTGGATCAACACGACGCCATCACCAGCCGCCAGAGGTCGGACACTGATGCCTTGACGATCCACGCGCTCCCGAGCCATTACCTGCCCAGTTTCCCGATCCAGCCAGAACACATAGCCTTCCGCATCGGCGACTACCAATCGGTTCTCCGACAAGGCCGGCGCGGTGAGACCACGCCTGAGCAGTGCTTCCTGAGTCCACAGCGGATTGCCCGTCTTGAGTTCCAACGCGCTGATGCGGGATTTATCATCAACCAGATAGATTTCCTCCCGACTTGCCACCAGGCTTTGGTAGGACGATGTCGGGTGATCCCAGACCCGTTGCCCGGAACGCAGGTCAAAACCCGCAGCCTTGCCCTGGAAGGTTGCTACGAACAATCCCCCCGCGAGCACGGCGGGATCGCCGTCCACGTCCACCAGCCGCTCCACTTCCGAACGGCCGGTGGGAGCCGCCACAGTTTCTTCCCAAGCCAGCCGGCCATCCGTCAGGCGCAGGGCAATCACCTTGCCGTTGTCGAGACCGACCATGGCAAAGCCATTTTCCAGCACGGGGGCACCTGTTCCGCGCAGGGTGAGCGAAGGCACGGTGCTCGCATAGACCCAGCGGTTGCTGCCGTCGGCCAGATTCAAGCCGGTTACGCGCCCGTCCAGCGTACGCACCACCACCACCCCCTGATCGGCGCGAGGCGCGGCCAGCACCTCGCCACTCATCTGGCGGCGCCAGCGCACACTGCCATCGTTGGCAGACAGAGCCAGGACTTCCCCATCCAGAGTACCCAGCAACAGGGTGTCTTCGGTCCAGGACGGCCCGGCAGAAATGCGGGTGCCCGTCTTTACGGCCCACAGCTGCTTGCCGCCACTCAAGGCCACCGCCACCACATGGCCGTCGGCACTGGCCGCAAACACGCGATCACCGCCGATAGCCGGCGCCAGATAGGGGAAGCGTTCCTCGCTCTTGCCGCCTACATCCAGCGACCACAGCGACTCGACGGACAGTGGGCTGTCGATCCTGGGTAAGGGCGCTGGCGGTTCCACCGGTTTGTTCAACCAACTCAAGCTTCCGCAGGCGCTGAGTCCCAGCATCAGCACAATCATCAGCCAGAAACGCGCTTTCACGATGCTTCTCCTCCCAAATCCTTGAGTTTCAGGCTGATCAGACGATCATCCATTTTTGCATCGACGGCCGCCTGCCTCGCAGTCTGATAGGCTTCACGCGCCTCATCCAGACGCCCCAGCAGTCGCAGGGCATCGCCTTTCAGCTCATGCGAAAGGGCTGCGAATGGGGAATCCCGATCGATGCTCTTGAGCGTTTCCAGGGCCTGCTCGGATTTTTCCTGAGCGATCTGCACCTGGGCCTGGCGCACCCGCGCCAGATGCGCCAACGGGTCGCTTTTCGCCAATTTCTCGGCGCGCTGCAAGGCATCAAGGGCCGCGTCCAGATCTCCCTTGTTCACCGCGCGATGGGCCACCTCGAACTCCGCCAGGACGGCATACGGCGAACCGGAGAAGCGCTCGCGCAAGGTGTTCTCCAGCGCCAGGATGGACTCGGCATCGTCGCGCCCGACCGCAACTTTCATCTGTTCATAGTATTCGGAGGCTTGCCGGGCCTGGCTGCCCTGGTGATTCTGATAGAGCCGCCATCCCCCAATGAGGGCCAAGCCAAACAGCACGCCCGCAAGCAAATAATTGCCATAGTCCTGCCACCAGCCCTTGAGCCTGTCGAAGTCATCTTCACCATATTGCTGCGCCAAAACCGCCGCTCCTTGCTAAAACATTCGTTTCTATCTGGCAATCATCGATTTGTGCCAAGACCCTGCTGCGCCAACCATTGCGTCAGGTCCGACAGCGGAACGCTGCTCTGAGCTCGGTCCTCCCGCAAAGGCTTGACCTGGACATTGCCGGCAGCCCATTCCTGCTCCCCCAGAATCAAGGCGAAGCGCGCGCCGCTACGATCGGCTCGCCTGAGCTGGGCCTTGAAACTCCCACCACCGCAATGCTGGATCACGCGCAGACCGCTGCTGTTACGCAATTGCTCCGCCAGTTGCAGGGCTGCAGGGGCCAAGCCGTCGCCCGCCCAGACCAGATAGCAGTCCGGCGCAAGTGATGTTGGCAAAATCCCGGCATCTTCCAGCAGGGCCACCACCCGTTCCATACCCAGGGCAAACCCTACCGCGGGCGTTTCGCGCCCACCCAACCGGGCTACCAGGCCATCGTAGCGGCCACCCGAACAAACCGCGTCCTGCGCCCCCAGGCGATCCGTGATCCACTCGAATACTGTGTGGGTGTAGTAATCCAGGCCCCGCACCAGGCGCGGATTATGGGTGTAAGCCACGCCGGCCGCATCCAGTAGACCGCAAAGCCCCTCGAAATGGGCCCGGGAGGCCGCATCGAGACTATCCGGCAAGCTGGGAGCACCGGCAATCAAATCCGCCATTGCTGCATTCTTGCTGTCCAGAATGCGCAGGGGATTGGTGTGCAGGCGGCGCCGGCTGTCCTCATCCAGATTCCGTTCATGCTGACTGAAATATGCGACCAGGCGTTCACGATAAGCGGTTCGGCTCTGCGGCGTCCCGAGACTGTTGATCTGCAGGCTCACGGTCGAAAGGCCCAGCGTCTCCCATAGCCGCGCACTGAGTACGATTTGCTCGGCATCGACGTCCGGGCCGGGCATGCCGAAGGCTTCCACCCCGATCTGGTGAAATTGACGGTAGCGGCCTTTCTGGGGTCGTTCATGCCGAAACATCGGACCGGCATACCAGACCCGATGCGTTGCCCCTTCCTGAGCCAGCAGGCCATTCTCGATCATGGCCCGCACGCAGCCGGCCGTGCCTTCAGGGCGCAGGCTCAGGCTGTCGCCACTGCGATCGGTGAAGGTGTACATCTCCTTTTCGACGATGTCCGTCACCTCGCCGATGGAGCGTTGAAACAAGGCGGTACGCTCGACCAGCGGCAGGCGGATTTCCTGGTAGCCACGTGCTGCAAGTAGTCGCGTAGCCGCCGCTTCCAGATCACGCCAGCGCGGCGTCGAATCCGGCAAAATATCGTTCATGCCGCGCACGGCGGTCAAAGCAGTCAACTGCAGTTTTCCTTGGATTCGCGGGGATGGAATGGCGTCAATCGGCAGGTGCGGTGCATCTCATTGGGGACGCTCCAGCTTGAAGCGAGCCACCGTAGAATTGCCAACCAAGTCGGTAATGGGGACAGCCTGTCCATCAATTTCCACCGCCACGCCCGGGGCATAGCCCAGATAGAAGGAAAAAGGCGGATCGCCGCTCACTTCCTGTTCACTGCCCGCCTTGGCGAGGCGGTAGATCAACTGTCGGCCGCGAGCGTCGCGCACCTCGGTCCAGCAATCTTCCTGGTAGCGAAGCTTGAGGACGGCCGTGCGCTGCGCCTCATCAGGGACGTCATCAGGCTTTCCTGCGACTGCGGATTTGGCAGCATCGGTAACAGGAGCAGAATCAGATTCAGCCCCCTGCCGCGAATCAATGACCGGCAGTGACGATGGGACAGTCTCCACCGGCTCGGCCTCGCCCGGAGCACGAGCATCCCCCGTCGACATCTGCTGACCGGCGGGTAGTTGCGGTGGAAATATCGCTTGCGCTTCGGCAAGACTTTCCGTTGCGGGATCCGCATTCACGGCATCCTGTATCGTCTCGCTCTCTTCGACCGCAAGAACAGGGGCTGGTGTGGGATCCGGTTGCAGCCACCAGAACACCACGGCACCCAAGACCACGAGCACCAGTATGGCCGAGGCAAGCTGACGCCCGCGCCCGACGTCGCTCAGATCCGTGGTGCTCCGCTTGCGCACAGGGATCATCTGGAGCGGATCCGTGGTCGGTAGCCAGGATTCGAAATCGCGCACCAAGGCCGTCTCGTCCAACCCAAGCAAGGTCGCATAGCTACGCAAATAACCTTTGACGAACAAAGGTGGTGGCAAGTTGGCCAGGTCTTCCGATTCAATCGCCTCCACCATACGCGGGGAGAACCGCAGCGCATCAGCGACATCCTGGCGATCCAGACCACGCGCTTCACGTGTAGCCCGCAAAATAGCACCGAACCCCTCTGGCCGAGGGGAGACATCATTGCTGGGAATGGCGTCAGGGGGTGAAGGCGTCATCGCCATACTCCTTCTTCATCCGGACTGCCAAACGCTCGGCTGCGGCGCTATTGCCGGCGGCCAACTCAATACGATAGGCCAGACTCAGCGAATCCCGCCCCGGTGCGGACAGTTGATGGTAACGTTCAAGATAACCACGGGCCGCCGCATACTGGCCTTCTTCAAAAGCCACGCTGGCCCGTTCGCGCCAGGCCTGCGCAAAACGTGGATCAATCTCGATCGCCTGGTCCAGATAGGCCTTGGCCTTGGCTAGATCAGGAAGCTTGCGGATACAAATAGCCGCATTGGTATAGGCAAAGGCGGGGGTTTTATAGTTCGGATCAGCCAGGGCTGCGAGAAATTCGGATTCCGCCGCCCGCGCTTTGCCTTGGGCGCAAAGGAAAGCGCCGTAGTTGTTGTGAGCGGCTCCGGGATTTTTGGCCAGGGCGATGGCGCGCCGGTAATACTCTTCGGCCTTGGCACGCTGACCGATCCGAGCATAGGTTTCAGCCAGACCCAAGTATGCCTCCGACGAGGCTTTATCCAGTTCCAGGGCACGTTGGAATTTCTCAAGGGCAACGTCGTATTGCCCGTTCTCAAGATAACCATAGCCAAGCTGAAGGGTGTAGTGCAAGGCATCCGCACTGTTCCCTTTCGGCGCCACCTTCCCGGCACAGCCCACCACCAGCAGGCTGGCAAAGGCCAGCGCCAGCCAGCCCGCCCAGCGCTTCATCGGGCCGCCTCGACATGGTTTTCCAGGCGACGCAGGCGATTCATGACCTGCCCGGCCAATTGCCCACAGGCGGCATCGATGTCATCGCCCCGGGTGCGGCGCACGGTGACGATATAGCCACGGTTGAGCAACAACTCCTGGAACCGGCTTACTGCCGCCGCGGAGGAGCGCCGATAGGGTGTTCCGGGGAATGGATTGAACGGGATCAGATTGATCTTGGCCGGCACATCCGCCAGCAGATCCGCGAGGCGGGCCGCCTGGGACGGACTGTCGTTGATCCCATCGAGCATCACGTATTCAAAAGTGATATGGCTGCGGGCGCTCTTACCTGCCATGTAGCGCCGACAGGCCGCCAGCAACTCCGCAATGGGATACTTGCGGTTGATCGGCACCAGCTCATCCCGCAGGACGTCATCGGGCGCATGCAGGGAGACTGCCAGCGCCACGTCGCATTGCGTCCTGAGCCGGTCAATGGCGGGCACGATGCCGGAGGTACTCACCGTGACGCGACGCTTGGACAGCCCGTAACCCATGTCGTCCAGCATGATGTTGAGCGCGGGCAGCAGCGCGGGCAGGTTCAGCAGGGGCTCGCCCATGCCCATCATGACCACGTTGCTGATGATGCGCTCGCCATCGGGCGCATGACCCAGGGCGCGGTTGGCTACCCAGACCTGGGCAATGATCTCGGTCGCCGTCAGATTCCGGTTGTACCCCTGATGGCCGGTCGCACAGAACGTGCAGGCCATGGCGCAACCCACCTGCGAGGAAACACACAAGGTGCCGCGATTCTGCTCGGGGATGAACACCGTTTCGACGGCGTTGCCGCCATCGACCCGCAGCAGCCATTTGCGTGTCCCATCTGCGGATTGCTGGTCCAGCAGCACCTCGGGCGGCCTGATCTCGGCAACCGCCGCCAGCCGACCCCGCAACGGCTTGGCCAGATTGGTCATGCCGTCGAAATCGGCCTCGCCGCGTTGATGGATCCACTGCATAAGCTGCTGGGCACGGAATGGCTTTTCTCCCAGCTCAGCGAAAAAGGATGTCAGGCCCTCCCGATCCAGGCCAAACAAGGCGGTTTTATCTGACATCCGTATTTCCCATGTACCCTGACCCCGCCTCAGGCGCGGGGACAAAGATCCAGGCCGCTGAAGAAAAAGCGAATTTCCTCGGCCGCCGTGTCAGTGCCATCGGAGCCGTGGACGGCATTGGCATCGATGCTGTCGGCAAAATCGGCGCGGATGGTACCCGGCTCGGCCTTTTTGGGATCCGTCGCCCCCATCAGGGCGCGATTTTTTGCGACGGCGTCCGGACCTTCCAGAACCTGGATCATCACCGGCCCCGAAATCATGAAGTTCACCAGATCGCGGAAAAAAGGCCGTTCACGATGCACGGCATAGAAACCTTCGGCCTGGGCCGCGCTGAGCTGCATCATGCGCGCTGCAATGACCTTCAGCCCCGCCTGTTCGAAGCGGGTGTAGATCTGACCCACCACGTTCTTGGCAACGGCATCGGGCTTGATGATGGACAAGGTACGTTCGACGGGCATCAAAGACTCTCCGGAGGATTTGGAAAAAGCAGGATACAGGGTTTGATCGGCAACAACCGAGGGAGCGGACACCGCGCCCAAAGTCGCCTAGTTTAGCCTTGCCGCCCTCTCCGGCCAAGCGCTCAGAAGGTGACGCTTTCCCCGCAGCCGCAGTTTTCCTTGACATTCGGATTGTGAAACTTGAATGCGGCATGGAGTCCTTCGCGCGCATAATCCAGCGACATGCCTTCAAGCAGGGGCAGGATGTCGCGATTAACCACCACGCTGACCCCATGCTGCTGGAATACTTCATCATCGGGCGCCACCGCATCCGCATAGTCCACCACATAGGACCAGCCCGAACAGCCCGTGCGCTTGAGTCCCAGACGCAGGCCCAGGCCCGATCCGCGGCGCTGCAATTGCTGCCGCACCTGCTGGGCTGCCGTTTCCGTCAGGGTAATGGCCATCTCTATTTCCCTCTGTCCGTTATCCGAATTTCCCATCATCCCCCTGTGTCCCTGCGTTGTCATGGAAGTTCCCGATCCGCGCAGAAATCCACTGGGCGAGGCTCGCGCCGAGCATGGCGATCTGGAGGCTCCCATTGCAAGATCAATCAAACCGAAGCAGCCGTCAAACGCAGGAAATGGACCATCAGGATCAGCCCCCACAACCCTGCCACCAGGCCCGCAAGGGCGGTCCAACGGGCCTGTTGAAGCATGTGCATCTCGGATTTGATCGACAGGATAAAGGGCGTCCCGTCACTGGGCGCCGCGAGCCAGTCGCTTTCGGGCTGGCGCGCCGTCTCCTCGTGCGCCGTTTCGGTCTCCGCGCGCGCGGCTTCGCGGGCCATGTCCCATTCCGCCAAATCAACCTGGCCATCATCATCGCGGTCGAAACGCGCGCGCAAGGTGCCTGGATCGCGTTTCCATTCCGCCAATCGCTGAATCAACTGAGCGCGGGCATCCTGCCCATCCTGCGCGCGACGGGTGCGAAATTCCCCCAATACATATATTTCCTGCCCCGACGGGAGCAATTTTTCCGTATAGCGATAGGGCGTATCGGCAAGCCAGCCCCACCGGGTGGTGGGGGGCCCCGAGCGCGGCCACGGGGTCGATCCATACCAGATCCTGACTTGAGCCGTCACTTGCGCACCATAGGGCCGAACCATGCAGACGCCGGAGCCATCATCCAGCAAGAAGGGGACATCGCTGCGCCGCTGCGCCACGGTATTCCAGCGCCGCCGCCCGCCACTAGCGCTATCCCGTCGCGAAACCGTGCATTCCCACCACACCGCCGGCTGAGCCGTCATCGGCGAAACCAGATGTTCTTCCGGGGGAGGGCGCACCCGCCCGACCAGCTCCACCACCCCCTGGGCCGCGGAACGGATGCGCGCCGTGGGGGTATCGCGCACCCATCGGATCCGTCGCAAGCTGGCATACCAACCCCCGAACCCACCCAGGATGAGCATGGCAGCCAGGCCGAGGAGTTCGGGATGCGCCATGCTAGC
>JBAUIG010000339.1:0-7769 GCA_049682735.1 Candidatus Macondimonas sp.
GTGATGTACCACTGCTGGAGGATGCCCAGGGTATTGCTGACCACCCAATACAGCACCAGACCGGCGGGGAAGAGGGCAAAGAACACCGTCATCACCACCGGCATCATCATCATGACGCGCTGCTGCATGGGGTCCATGGTGCCCTGGGCGGTACTCAGCTTTTGCTGGATCAGCATGCTGATGCCAAACAGGACGGGTAGCACATAGTAGGGGTCTTTCGCCGAGAGGTCATTGATCCACAGGAAGAAGGGCGCCTGACGCAGCTCCACGCTTTCCAGCAGCACCCAGTAAAGCGCGATGAACACCGGCATCTGCACGAAGATGGGCAGGCAACCGCCCAGGGGATTGAATTTCTCCTTGCGATAGAGATCCATCATGGCTTCGTTGAGCTTCTGCTTGTCCTCGCCATAGCGTTCGCGCAAGGCTTGAATACGCGGGGCAAATTCGCGCATCTTGGCCATCGAACGATATTGCGCTTCGGATAGCTTGAAGAAAGCCAGCTTGATGAGCACCGTCAGGGCGATGATGGCCAGCCCCCAGTTGCCGAACAGCGCGCTATGCAACCACGACAGCACCCAGAAGAGCGGCTTGGCGATGATGGTCAGGAAACCATAATCGACGGTGAGTTCCAGGCCGGGCGCCACATCGGCCAGCACGTTCTGTTCCTTGGGCCCCAGGTACAAGCGTGTTTCCAGTTCGCGGGTCTCTCCGGGCGCCAGTTCCACTGTCTCCTCGGTCAGGCCCAATATCACCTGGCCGGCGGGAAGCAGCTTGCTGTAATAGTGACTTCTCTCACTGGCATCACCCAACAGGGCGCCCAGAAAATAATGATCCGAGAACGCAACCCAGCCGCCAGGTTGGGTCAGATCGATGGGCGTTTCCGTCAGCTTGGCAAACGGGGTCTTCTGGTAGCGGCGGCCATCGTAGTAGGCCGCGCCGGTAAACGTGGTGGGCATCAGGAAGTTGCGCTTGGCTGCCGGCGGCGGCAATTGCTGGAGTTGGCTATAAAGATTGCCACGCCAGGGGGTTTCGCTGCGGTTGTCCACACGAAAATCGACCCGGACCACATAGCTGCCGCGTTCGAAAGTGTAACGCTTGGTGACGGTCAAGCCGGAAGCATCCGTCCAGCTGAGCGGGACTTCCAGCGTCTTTTCCCCATCCTTGAGGGTGAAACGCTCTGCCGTGGCGCGATAGGTGGCACGATGATCCGGCGCGGGACCAGTTGCTGCCACCAGGCCATTCTGGGCAATGTAAAACTGGCCGTCGCGGTCCGAGAGCAGCTGGACCGGCGAATTCGGCAGATCAGTGGACAAGGCATATTTTCGCAGGGCGAGCTGACGCAGATCGCCACCCAATGTGTCGATTTCGCCGCTGAACAAATCCGTTTCGACGACGATACGTTCACTGCTGGCCAGCATGGGTATCGGCTGCCGGATTCCTCCGGGCGGCGGGGGAGTGAGCGTAGGGGCATCCAAGGCCGGGAGGTCAGAGCCAACGGCTGGTTCCGTTACGGCAGCAGTTTGTGCGACAGCCGGCGCAAGCTTTGCGACGTCCTCTTGCCATGCCTGCCAGATCAGGAACATGACGGCGGCCAGGACGGCATAAAGGGTAAAGCGAATATTTTCCATGACAACAGGCCTAGGGACGCGGGGTTGGGCGAACCGGCACTTTAGCCCGTGAGGCCAGACGTCGCCAGTGTCGATCGAGGGAGGACCGCAGGGATTCACCAGTCAACTGTCCGGCGCCATGTCGGGCCATGACTACGACATCCCATCCCGCCAGCTCGTGCTGGCGCAGGCGAAAACTTTCCCGGCAGGTCCTTTTGAGGCGGTTGCGCGCCACCGCATTGCCCGCGGATTTAACGGAGATCGCGAGCCCGAGGCGGGCATGGTCCAAACCGTTGGGACGGGCCAGGATCACCAGACCGGGGTCGCCTTGACGGTGACCCTCTGCGCGCAGGGCAGCGAACTGACCCGCACGGGTCAAGCGTCGAGATGGCGGGAATCCCCGCTCCCCCATGGAAGATGGATCGATCAGACGGTCAGGCGATGCCGGCCCTTGGCACGCCGAGCCTTGATGACCAAACGACCATTCTTGGTCGCCATCCGGGCGCGAAACCCATGGGTGCGCTTACGACGCAATTCGCTGGGCTGGTAGGTTCTTTTCATGGCGTCAACCGCTGTTCCGGCAAGTGATTGGGATCCCGCAGGTCGAACGGGAGGGCCGCAAATCCTACGTCTGTAACGGTAGGGCTGTCAATTGGATTGTCGGTGGCTTGCGATCCTAAAGCGGTATAGACTGATTTGCCCGTAGCATAAAGACGGGGATTCATTTTGTTTATTTCTTTTATTACAACAAGTTGGGTCCTCTTGTGTCTGTCTGGCAAAATTGTCTAGCTGCATTGCAGTCGCAACTCCCGGAACAAGAGTTCGGGGTCTGGATCCGCCCTTTGCAGGCGGTGGAGGATAACGGTCGGCTGCGTCTCTTCGCGCCCAATCCCATCGTTCAGGAATGGGTCAAAAACCACTATCTGGACCTGATTCAATCTATCCTCGCGCGATTTCCCCAAGGGATCTCACCCCCCGCCGGTATCGAAGTAGGCTCCGCAACGCCCATGGCCACGATGGTGCAGTCGGAGCCGATGCGATCGTTCATGTCTGTCCGCAATGAACCCGTGATGGGTAACCGCATCAATCCCGCCTTCACCTTCGATACCTTCGTGGAAGGCAAGTCGAACCAACTGGCGTTTGCTGCAGCCCGGCAGGTCGCCGAAAATCCAGGGGAATCCTACAACCCATTGTTTCTCTACGGAGCAGTGGGTCTGGGCAAAACCCATCTCATGCATGCCGTTGGCAATGAATTGATGCAGCGGCACCACGGTGCCAAGGTGGTCTACCTCCATTCGGAACGTTTCGTGACCAACATGGTGCATGCCTTAAAAAATCATAAGATTAATGAATTCAAGAACTTCTACCGCTCACTCGACACCTTGATGATCGACGACATCCAGTTTTTTGAAGGCAAGGAACAATCCCAAGAGGAGTTTTTCCATACCTTCAACGCCCTGCTCGAAGGACAGCGCCAGATCATCCTGACCTGTGATCGCTATCCCAAAGAGGTCCAAGGCCTGGAAGAACGGCTGCGTTCCCGCTTTGGTTGGGGACTCACCGTGGCCGTGGAACCCCCGGAACTCGAAACCCGGACCGCCATCCTGATGAAAAAAGCAGAACAGATGGGTGCGGAACTGCCGGATGCTGTCGCTTTTTTTATCGCCAAACAGGTGCGATCCAATGTGCGGGAACTGGAAGGCGCGTTGCGGCGTGTGATTGCGCATAGTCAATTCAAAGGCTTACAAATCACGCTCGAGGCCGCCCGCGAAGCGCTCAAAGACCTTTTGCTTCTGCAGGAAAAATTGGTCACGATCGAAAACATCCAGCGCACGGTCGCCGAGTACTACAAACTTAGGGTCAGCGACCTGACGTCCATCCGTCGTACCCGCACCATTGCGCGGCCCCGACAGATCGCCATGACGCTGGCCAAAGAGCTGACCTCGCACAGCCTGCCGGAAATCGGCAAGAGCTTTGGCGGTCGGGATCACACCACGGTCCTTCACGCATGTCGGAAGACCGCTGAATTGCGTGAAACCGATCTGCGGACCAGCGAGGATTACCAAAACCTGCTGCGTATCCTGTCGGCGTAACCTGGGGTGAAAGCTGTGGATAAGCTGTCAACAAGGGATAGGGTATTTTGCCCGGAATGAAATAACCCGACTTATCCACATTTCATCCACAATCCGCCCACAAGCACGGAAGTCGGTTAAAACCAATTAATTCATTGAAAATAAAGTCGATTTTTGAGTTCATCGACTCATCCACAAGCTCTAGTATCACCATCAATAAACCAAGAATTTATATTTGGCACTCCCCATTCCTGAGATGATGTGACATGAAATTTGAATTGCAGCGCGAGGAACTACTGAAACCTCTGCAAACGACCATAGGAGTCGTTGAGCGCAGACAAACCATGCCAATCCTGGCCAATGTGCTGTTTCAGGTTGATGGCGATCGCTTCTGGATCACCGGAACTGACCTCGAAATCGAAATGGTCGCCCAAGGAATCTGTGTCGCTGAAACAAACGGCAGTGCAACCGTTTCTGGCCGAAAGTTGCTGGACATCGTGCGGAGCCTGCCTGAAGGAGCAACGGTTCAGTGCAGCGTGGACAATGATCGCCTGGCGATACGCGCGAAACGCAGCCGATTTTCACTGGCAACGCTCCCTGTCACGGATTTTCCGGTAAGCCGCACACAGGAAGGTGACATTCGGCTTTCACTGGATCAAGGGCGCCTGAAGTCTTTGTTTGACTTGACGCAATTCAGCATGGCCCATCAGGATGTCCGGTTTTACCTGAACGGCCTCTTGCTGGATTTACGGCCTGGCCTGCTACGCGCGGTCGCCACAGATGGACACCGACTGTCGATAGCTGAAACGGTATTGGACAGTGGACCCAACGAAAGCCGTCAACTGATCATTCCACGCAAAGGCATCCTGGAGTTGCAAAAGCTGCTCGGTGACGGAGATATTGAACTCCAGATCTCGGGAAACCAGATTGGTGCAGCCATGAACGGCATTCGCTTCACCAGCAAGCTGGTCGATGGGCGATTCCCGGATTATGAGAAAGTGATTCCCCCTCACCTTCCCCGTACGCTGATTGTCAATCGCCTTGAGCTGCGACAGGCGTTATCGCGGGCGGCCATTTTGTCCAATGAAAAATTCCGCGGGGTTCGTCTCAGCCTGGACAAGGAAGGCGTCACCATCCGTGCTCACAATGCAGAACAGGAAGAGGCAGAAGAATTTCTGACTGGGAACTACCAGGGTGACCCCATGGAGATTGGCTTCAATGTCAACTATATCCTGGAGCCCTTGGCGGTGCTGTCCTCTGAATCAGTGCGCTTGCAATTTTCCGATGCCAATGGCAGTTGCGTCATCACCGCTGTCGATGCAGCTAGCCCGGCGGTTCCCAATAGTCATGTGGTTATGCCCATGCGTCTTTGAGGCAGGCGGATGAGCTTGCACGCGCTGAAGGGACGCGATTTTCGACTGTTTACCTCCCTCCAGATGGAATGCCATCCCGAGATTAACCTCATCATCGGGCCCAATGGCAGCGGCAAAACCTCGCTTCTGGAAGCAATTTATCTGCTCGGCAGAGGAAAATCCTTTCGCACGGCCAGGCGCCAGAGTCTTTGGCGCCGTGGTTGCGACAGGTTTTCATTGCAGGCCTTGCTATCCGGGCCCTTTGATCGACAGATCGGCCTGACGCTCAATGCCTCTGCCACTTCATTGTCCTTTCGACTTCAAGGTGAGCCCGTCAAGGTCCTGAGTGAGCTTCTACCCCTTCTGCCCGTTCAGTTGCTTGATCCGCGGACGACACCTCTTGTTTCAGGAAGTCCTGCTGATCGCCGCCGATTCCTTGATTGGGGTTTGTTCCACGTGGAACCCCGTTTTCATGCTCATTGGCGGACCTATCAGAGAGCGCTGGATCAACGCAATGCCGCCTTGCGCGCAGGATCCCCGCCCGTGATGCTGGTCGCTTGGGAACAAGCGATGATTGAACATGGACTTGTGCTCAATGAGTTGCGCACAACGTATATTGAGCATCTCCTGCCTTTGATGCGGCCCTGCCTGGATAAACTGGATTGCCCTGGTGACCTGGAATGTCGTTATCAGCCCGGTTGGCCGCGTGAAAAGTCGCTTGAAGAAGCACTCGTTTCCAGTCGATCACGGGATCGTGGCCAGGGATTTTCCTCGGTAGGCCCTCACCGGGCTGATCTGCTGATACGTGTCGATGGGCATGCGGCGTTCCAGCAAATGTCGCGAGGGGAAGAAAAGCGTTGGACCTATGCCCTAGTGATGGCCCAAGTCATCCATCTGCACCAGACAACCGGTCAAAAGCCGATCGTCTTGGTCGATGACCCCGTCTCTGAGCTGGATGAAAGTCACTGGTTGCGCCTTTTAGAATTGCTTGGAGAGTTGCCTGCCCAGCGGTTTGTGACCCTTATCGATGCCGCACACGCCCGCCCCCCCGTTGAGGGCGCCTTGTTCCACGTGGAACAGGGTGGGCTCTCAAGAATGCTATGATGTCCCTTTTTCCGGATGCCTCTTTCGCATGAGTGCAACAAGCTACGATTCTTCCAACATCAAGGTGCTGCGCGGTCTTGATGCGGTCCGTAAACGTCCCGGTATGTACATTGGCGACACCGATGACGGTTCAGGCCTGCATCACATGGTGTTTGAGGTGGTGGACAACGCCATCGACGAAGCCTTGGCAGGGCATTGCACCAACATCCAGGTCGCCATCGAAAACGACAACACCATCATGGTTTCGGATGACGGGCGCGGGATTCCCGTCGATATCCATGCGGAAGAAGGGCGATCCGCCGCCGAAGTGATCATGACCATCCTGCACGCGGGCGGAAAATTCGATGACAATTCCTATAAGGTTTCCGGCGGATTGCATGGCGTCGGCGTTTCCGTCGTCAATGCCCTCTCCGAAACCTTGGAACTGACCATCCATCGCGAAGGCAAGACACATTTTCAACGCTATCATCTGGGCGAGCCACAAGCGCCACTCGTCGTTATTGGCGACACCAATCAGCGCGGTACACACATTCGCTTCAAGCCGAGCCCCTTGATTTTCAGCAATATCGAGTTTCATTACGACAT
Source organism: Candidatus Macondimonas sp. (assembly GCA_049682735.1). Taxonomy (GTDB): domain Bacteria; phylum Pseudomonadota; class Gammaproteobacteria; order UBA5335; family UBA5335; genus Macondimonas. Next base: position 6,721 of record JBAUIG010000339.1, read on the forward strand.
CTTGGCCAAACGGCTTCGGGAACTATCATTCCTGAATTCCGGCGTGCGCATCGAATTGCGGGATGAACGGGGTGAGGGCCGCCAAGCCGTTTTTGAGTATCAAGGCGGCATCCGTGCTTTCGTCGAGCACCTCAACCAGAAAAAAACCCCGCTGCATCCCCGGATTTTTTATTTTTCAGGCGAGCGCGATGGCATCGGCGTGGAAGTGGCAGTGCAATGGAACGACTCCTACCAGGAGACGATGTTCTGTTTCACCAACAACATTCCTCAACGCGATGGCGGCACCCATCTGGCTGGTTTTCGCGCAGCATTGACGCGAACCGTCAATGGCTACATCGAAAGCGCGGGGCTGAACAAGAAAGAAAAGCTCTCGCTGATGGGCGACGATGCCCGTGAAGGTTTGACAGCCGTGCTGTCAGTCAAAGTACCGGACCCCAAGTTTTCCTCCCAGACCAAGGACAAGCTGGTGTCTTCGGAGGTCAAGGCAGTCGTGGAATCGCTGGTGGCCGAACGGCTGCAGGACTTTCTGTTGGAGCATCCCCACGATGCCAAGGCCGTGGTCGGCAAGGTCATGGACGCCGCCCGTGCACGGGAAGCCGCCCGGCGCGCGCGCGAGATGACGCGTCGTAAAGGCGCGCTTGACATTGCCGGTCTTCCCGGAAAGCTCGCTGATTGCCAGGAAAAAAATCCGGCTCTGTCGGAGATCTTCTTGGTGGAAGGCGACTCTGCCGGTGGATCCGCCAAACAGGCACGGGATCGCCGCACCCAGGCCATCCTGCCTCTGAAAGGCAAAATCCTCAATGTGGAGAAAGCCCGTTTTGACAAGATGCTGGCTTCCCAGGAAGTGGCCACGCTGATCACGGCACTGGGTTGTGGCATTGGCCGGGATGACTTCAATCCGGACAAGCTGCGCTACCATCGGATCATCATCATGACCGACGCCGATGTCGACGGATCCCATATCCGCACGCTGTTGCTGACCTTCTTCTATCGCCAGACCTTCGCCCTGGTGGAGCGTGGACACGTCTATATCGCCCAGCCCCCGTTGT
>JBAUIG010000340.1:0-4087 GCA_049682735.1 Candidatus Macondimonas sp.
TCGCCATTTTCTCGACGACATCCGCAGCCAGCCGCAGACCGAGCGCATCGCCAAATTGCGCAAGGCCTTGCTGGTGTTCCATTCGCCGGTCGACACCACGGTAGGCGTGGACAATGCTGCGCAGATATTCGCCGCTGCCAAGCATCCGAAAAGCTTCGTCTCGCTGGAAAATGCGGACCATTTGTTGTCGCGCAAGGAGGATGCCGAGTATGTTTCCAATGTGATCGCCGCATGGGCGGAGCGTTACCTCGATCGAACTGTTTGAAGAACCGATAACGACTCAAGCACAGCGGCACAATCCTGGGCTTGGAGAAGCCAGACGGCATCTATTCAAGGGTATTCGTCAGTTGCGGTTACAGCAGTCGATAGGTCGGCGCGGCCTGTGGCGTGCAGTGCTGTACGGGGCGAAAGTGGCGCGGCGAGCGAAGAAAGGGTGCGCTTTGCCAGTCTAGACTCTAGACCTTACCTCTTTTTTTGGCGCAAGATTTGGTCAATACACGCTCGGATGCTGCACCATTCAGTTGACACGGAGGTCCGTCATGTTTCGCGTTACCGTGCCGTCTCTGATCATTGCGCTCTGTTCATTGGCAATGGCCGCACCAGGTTGGACGAAGCCCCCAACCGCCATAACTTCTCAATTCACCTCGGTTCAATACCACCAAAAAATTGACCCGCAGCGTGGCAACGTTCAGGCGGTCTTTCCCTTTCCGGCCACGTGGCAAATTCACGGCGAACATGAACCGATCTTTGCTTCCGGTCCGGGTGGCATCCGGCTCTATCCGGCCGAAAGCCGCCAGTTTTTCTGGTCCGACGACCCGCAGTGGCGGCAAACAGCCGGGCAGCTGGGCAAGCCGTTGATGGCGCCACTGCCGATGCACCAGGTCTTGCAACAGATTGTCGTCCCGGCAGCCCAGAATCATGGCAATCGACTGCTCAAAAGCTACCCGGTCCCGGAAATCAGCGGCTACTGGCAACGTTTCATCGCCGGTATGCCAAACAACGGCGTGCAGCGGCAGATCGAGGCGCTCGGCACTGAATGGAGTCGTGGTCCCGGTGAACGCACCTTCGTGGCTATCGTTCAATTCGTTTCCCGTGATCGACAAAGCGCATCCTGGCAATTGAATACGCAAAGCCTGTCGGCACCGGAAGGCGCATTTGACCAAGCCGTAGCCGACTTCCGCTATGCGATCGGCAACGGCCAGATCAATCCGCAATGGCAAGCCATGATGAACAAGCAACACATCGACCAGCGGCGCCGAAACGACGCATTCTGGGCCGAAGCCTCAACGCGCAGCCGCGCCGCCCATCAGCAGCGCATGGCGGCCATTGCCAGCGCCGGACAGGCCGCCCGCAGCGTCGGCAATACCTACAGCGAAATTCTCGATATCAGCCACGCTGGATACCTCAAGCGCAATTCGATGCAGTCAGAAGGCCACAGCGCCAGCATCCAGCAAATCTCCGGCCACACCATGATCGGCAATCATGAAACTGGCGAGCACTATCGGGTCGAGGATGGCCACGACTACTACTGGGTCAACAACGATGGTTTATACATTGCCACTGACAATCCACTGTTTGACCCTAGAAACGACCAGCGCATTAACGGCGAAAACTGGACCCGCTTCGTCAAAGAATAGGCGCGGTCAATTGCCTCAGTGTTAGGCGTTTATCATGATTTAGCTGTTTGGTCTCTGACAATTTGAGTGTAATCATCACCTTCTGCCGAATGGTCGCAATCTCTGAAGTCGTCTAAAGGGATGGATGGAGATCACGCAGGCAGTTCCTTTGCGTAAGGCATTACCGCGACCTTCATATCCTCGACACCATTCACTCAAATTTTCATAATATTTCCATGAATGAATTAGTTAAGATTATTTTATTTACCTTAATCGCTGGACTCGCAATGCCAATTGGCGCAGCGATTGCTGCGGTTGCACGAATCAGGCCGCATTGGTTGGAAACGGAAGTACGCCATGGTGTAATCGCCTTTGGTGGGGGCGCACTTTTATCCGCGGTCACATTGGTACTGGTTCCTCAAGGTATGATTAATTTATCTTCGCTTCTGATCATGGCTTGTTTTTCTGGAGGAGCCATTCTATTCATGGTCCTTGATATCCGTTTGGCGGCAAAAAATACACCGTTTAGCCAGCTAACTGCTATGTTGTCTGATTTTGTACCAGAAGCCCTGGCGCTTGGTGCTACTTTCACTGCCTCCAAAAAATCTGGAATGGTTCTCACCGGAATAATCGCGCTCCAAAATGTGCCAGAAGGTTTCAATGCATATAGAGAACTTATCGTTTCCAGAGCGTATGGACGGCTGAGAATTATAGGCGCCTTCACGTTAATGGCATTGTTGGGCCCTATTGCGGGGATAACTGGTTATTTTTTACTGTCGGATAACCCAAAGATTGTTTCCGGCATCATGCTATTTGCGGCCGGTGGGATCCTGTACATAATTTTTCAAGATATTGCGCCGCAGTCCAAGCTTGAGAATCATTGGGCGCCACCATTAGGCGCTGCTGCGGGATTTTTACTTGGTATATTAGGCCATATCTCGGTGGGGCCATAACACAATGCGCGTTGGCGTGTATCGCCCACCTTGCCGCATCGCGCAACCATAACACCACTAATCGCTGCCTATAGATGAGCTCACGGAGATCATCAACCAATCCATGGGGAAGAGCAGGAACAGGCCAGCAACGCCATAGGCTCGTCAATGGCGATCAGCGCCGCACATAAGGCATGGTGCAGGATTCTGGTGGAGGCGCATCTGAACCTGAGCATGTTTTGCCACAATGCAATGCTGATAAGATCGCTTCATGACCGCTGTAAGCGCCGAGCTGCGCCGTATCCTGACCGAGTGCCACACCATCGCGGTGGTGGGCCTGTCGGCCGATGCAAGCCGGCCGAGCCATGGCGTCGCCCGCTATCTGAAACAACAGGGTTACCGCATCGTGCCGGTCAACCCGCGATATGAAGCAGTTCTGGGCGAACGGTGCTACGCCCGGCTGGCGGACATTCCGCATCCGGTCGACATGGTCGATGTATTCCGACGCACGGAGGATGTGCTGCCGATCGCACAGCAGGCCGTCGCTATTGGCGCCAAATGCCTGTGGCAACAACTGGGCATCATGAACCTTGATGCCGATCGGCTGGCGCGCGAGGCCGGGCTGGACTCGATCGTGGACCGCTGCGTGGAGATCGAGCACATGCGCCTGCTTGGCAGTCCGCGCCAGCCGGGCACATGATTTCAGCGCCGGGAAAGCAATCAGGATCAGCTCCATTTCAGTGCTAACGCGCATTGCAAAAATGCGTATCCAGCCCATTGTCGTTCATCCCTGCCAGATTGATCTGGGGCGATTGCGTCATCAGGGTGACATGGAAGAGGACTAGCTTGGACTCGCCTCAATTCCTGCGATTGAAAGGAGTTCTAACGTGAAACCCTATCTGCTCAGCCTTGCCGCCAGCCTGCTGGCCGCCCCGTTGGCCGTTCAGGCCCAAATGGAAATGCTCTCTGATGACGATCTTTCCGCGATTCACGGTGAAGGCATCTACACGCTCAAGGCAGGAACCGTGAGCCTGTACAGCGTCGATACGGCCGATATTGGCAGCTACACCGTTGGCGCGGTCCCGTTAGCTTCGATCTACAACGGGATCTATGATCGCAAGCCTCTAGCGGTGGAGACGGCAAAAACTCAAGCCCTCACTGCTGCAAATGCTGCATTGACACCTGTGAATGTGGGTCTGCGGGCACAATTCGCCGCCATTCCGGTCTTCGGCGGCTATCTGTCGGACACGTTCACACCGGTTCAGATCAGCTTCACGTCTTCCACGCCAGGCTGACCTCAACTTACCGCTACGAGTCCTTATATCCCCGCTGGCGGCGCTCACTGCGAGCGCCGTTGTTTTTGTGATCCAGTCCTAATACGTCATGAACCCGCCATGACGCTCCGGCAGGTTCAAAGCCTTGTCCAGGCTGTCCACAGCGATCAGCAACTCCCCTGCCCTCAGCGCGAAGCCAGTTGGGGTCCACCTTTCCGGCAGCCGAGGAAGGCAGAGCGCTCCAGCCACTTCCGATCGGGATAAT
>JBAUIG010000341.1:0-3348 GCA_049682735.1 Candidatus Macondimonas sp.
CGCCCATTCCGCGCACACTCAACATGAGCCTGGCCGGGCTGCGCGACCTGTCCATCATCGCCACCCCGCCGGTGGAACGCCTGGCCGTGCAAACCTTTTCCAACGAATGGAACGATGCCCTGATCCAGGAGGCCTGCCTGCGCGAAATCAAGCGCGGCGGCCAGGTCTTCTTCGTGCACAACGAAGTGCAGGACATCCAAAAAATCGCCGAGCGCTTGGGGGGGCTGTTGCCCGACGCACGCATCCTCATCGCCCATGGCCAGATGCCGGAGCGAGAACTGGAACAGGTGATGCTGGATTTCTACCACCGCCGCGCCAATGTGCTGGTCTGCACCACCATCATCGAAAGCGGCATCGACATCCCCACCGCCAATACCATTCTCATTCACCGCGCCGACCATTTCGGCCTCGCCCAGCTGCACCAGTTGCGCGGGCGCGTGGGCCGCTCCCACCATCGCGCCTACTGCTACCTGATCGTGCCGCCACGCAAGGCCATGACGGCCGACGCCGTCAAGCGCCTGGATGCCTTCGAAACCCTCGGCGCGCTGGGCAGCGGCTTCAGTCTGGCCACCCAGGACCTGGAAATCCGCGGCGCCGGGGAATTGCTGGGTGAAGGCCAGAGCGGTCATATTCAGGAAGTGGGCTTCGGGCTTTACAGCGAACTGTTGGAGCGGGCCGTGGCGGCCTTGAAGCGTGGCGATATTCCCGCTCTCGACGGCAGCGCCGAGCCGGGGCCCATGGTGGAGCTGCGCCTGCCCGCCCTGTTGCCGGAGACCTATATTCCGGATGTGGATCTGCGCCTGATTCTCTACAAACGCATTGCCGGCGCCCGTGATGACGCCGCCCTGCGCGCCCTGCAGGTCGAGCTGATCGACCGCTTTGGTCTGCTGCCGGAGCCTGCCAAGCATTTGTTCGCCATGACCGAAATCAAGCTGCGCGCCGTGGCGCTGGGCATCCGCAAACTGGAAGCCGGCGCCGAAAGCGGTCGCATCGTCTTTGGCCCCAGGACCACCGTCGATCCGGCCCGCATCCTGCCCTTGATCCAGCAGCAGCCCAAGCGCTATCGCCTCGACGGTGCCGAGACCCTGCGCTTCACCCTGCCCATGGCCGAACCCCCAAGCCGGCTGGAGCAGGTGAACGCCCTACTGGACCTGCTTGCCCCCGCTTCTGTTGCCCAGACGCCGCAAAGACCCGCTGCCTCCCGCACCGCTCGCGTGTAAATCCGTCCTCCGTTGCCGTGACATGTCATGCAATGCCTTACAAACAGGGCACTTGGCCGTGAGGGAGAAGCCCTCCTCGATCACCGCAATCGCCGTCTTGATCCCTCCATGCGGCGCCATCTCACCCCGGAAGAGCCGTAACGCCCTGTGGCGCGGGCCGTCATACCCGCACGCTCGCGTGGAAGACATGTGATCAATCCGCATGCCACGCTACACTTCAAGGATCATCACCGCGTCAAGGAAGGCGATTTCGTGAACCGACCCCGCTTGCCGTGGCGTTTCTACCTGCCTCTTGCCATCATTGCGATGACGCTGGGCGGGCTGTTCATCGGTCTGCCGGCCTGGCTGGCCATCACCCACCTGCACTGGGGCGATGCCTTGGTCGCAGCCCCCTACGACTATGCAGGGGAGACACCAGCAGCCTGTCCGGCAGGTCCCCGTGCGCGAGATCCCGACCCGGCAGGGCTGCGCACCCCCGGCGGCATCCCGATCCGGGTCCGCGCTCCGGCAAACTACGATCCCAAGCGGGCCCACCCACTGCTGGTCGTGTTTGCGCCCGCCGGGATCGGGCCCACCCTGAGCGAACGCTTCACGGGCTTGACCCATGAGGCCACTGCCGCAGGCTTCGTCGTGGCCTATGCCGGCAGCCGGGGGCTGACGCAGCGCGTGATCAGGGATTTGGCTCAGGTCGCACCGACCCTGGCCCAGAGGTATTGCATCGATCTGGATCGCCTGGTCTACACAGGCCATTCGGATGGGGGGACGATCAGCAGCGCGCTGGCCTTCTTGCCGGATATCGCACCGCGACCGGCCGCCATCATTCCCAGCGCGGCCGGCATCCGGGGCGAGGATCTGGCCAGGGAATCCTGCCCGGCGCCTTTGCCGGTGATGATTCTGCATGGGGATCGGGATCGTCTGTTTCCCGGATTGGGCCGGGAAGCAGCGCGGTGGTGGGCGCAATGCAACCACTGCGAAGGCGCCCCCCGCGAAGAACAAGATGGCTGTCTGGCCTGGTCGGGGTGCAGCGCAGACGGCGAAACCCGTTATTGCGGGCACGCTGGGCGCCACCTCGACTGGCCCGACCGCAACAAAGACATCGTGGCATTCGCCCGTCGGTCGACAGCCAGCAGGACGCTGCCTTGACCACGCATCGATTGTCCAGGCTTTCTTCCGCTATCCGCCATAACGGCCGGTCGGACTGGTCACGACTCGATCGGTGCAGCGGCCGGGGCGCCTTCCAGCCTTTACCCGTGCCCGTCGGCGACGCCACTTGTCCGTCATCAGACCTCAAACTCCGGGAGACAACTCGTTCATATGAGCATCCTGCAACTGCCACATGCCCGCCCCCGCGTCATCCTGTTCGACTGGCATGCCACGCTGGTGGATACGCTGGACGCCATGTACCACGCAGTCGATGACGTGCTGCCCCATCTCGAGGAACTGGGCCTGCTGAATCGGCTACTTAAACCCAGTCAGTCCAAAACGGTGGAGGACGCCAAGCTGGTGAGCTACGTGCGCCGCTATCGTCGCCTGCACCCCAAGATCAAGGCTGCCCGCAAGATCTCCCGCACCGACATCTTCGAGCTGCTGTTCGGGCCGGACGAGGACGCCAAGCGTCTGGCGCATCGGGCCTTCGACCGTTGTTACCGCAACCACTACGGGGATGTACATCCCATGGAGCCGGCCATGCGGGAAAACCTCGAAACCCTGAGCAGCATGGGCATCACCCTCGGCGTCATCTCCAATCGCAGCCGTGAGTTCATGAGCCATGAAATCGCCGTCGTGGATGGCACGGGCTGGGCCGATCTGTTCGAGACCATGGTGTGCGGCGATGATGTGCCGAATCGCAAGCCGGCGCCGGATCTGATCCTGAAGGCGCTGGACAAGCTCGGCGCCCCGCCCTCGCCGGCATGCTGGTATGTGGGCGACAGCACCACTGACGTCGTCGCCGCCAAGGAGGCGGGGGTCACCTCGATTTTCTATAACGGCGCCCATTGGGATGCGGCCTGGATCGACAAGATCTTTCCCGGAACCGTCCGCCATCCCCACTGCCCCGACGCAGTGGTGGATAACCTGCCGGCGCTGCTCATGCTGGTGCGGCGTTTCCTGGGCTCTGCGACGACTTGAC
>JBAUIG010000342.1:0-2822 GCA_049682735.1 Candidatus Macondimonas sp.
ACTCCGGTTTGCCGGTCTCGGGATCCCGGTAGCGCGCTTGCAGGCGCCGCGCCTGGAAGCTCTGGAACAGGCTGCAGGAGGAAATCTCGCGATACTGCCCCTGGCTGGGCAGCCAGACTTCCAGATCATAGGTGCGAGCGGCGGCAAAGCCCATATCACCAGCGCACAAGGCCATGACGCGATAGGGCAGTTCCAGGGCCTGCAAGACCGCCTCGGCGTGGCTGGTGAGCTCTTCCAACTGGGCCTCGGATTGGTCCGGTCGGGCGAACTGCACCAGTTCCACCTTCTCGAACTGGTGCTGGCGGATCATGCCCCGCACGTCGCGCCCATAAGCCCCGGCCTCCGAGCGAAAACAGGGCGTATGGGCCACCAGACGCAACGGAAGACGATCGGCCTCGAAGATCGCATCCCGGGCCAGATTGGTGACCGGGACCTCAGCGGTCGGGATGAGATACCACGGGGCATCGCCCGCGAGCCGGAACAGATCCTGCTCGAACTTGGGCAACTGGCCGGTGCCGAGCAGGCTCTGGGCGTTCACCAGGTAGGGAACATAGACTTCCTCGTAGCCATGGCGGGTGGTGTGCAGGTCGAGCATGAACTGCGCCAGCGCCCGCTGCAGCCGGGCGTAGGCGCCGCGCAAGACCACAAAGCGGGCGCCTGTGATCGTGCTCGCAGCGGCGAAATCCAGGCGCTCACCGGGCGCGCCCAGTTCCACATGATCCTTGAGGGTGAATGCAAACGTCCGGGGATTTCCCCAGCGGCGGATCTCCTGATTATCGGCCTCGGAACGCCCGTCAGGCACCTCGGGATGCGGCAGATTGGGAATCTCCAGCAGCAGGGCATCGAGCTCCGCCTGCAAAACCCGCAGGCTCGCATCCCCTGCCTCCAGGCGACTCCCCAGATCGGCCACCTGGGCCAGGATGGGCTCCACCGCCTCGCCGCGGGCCTTGGCCTGCCCGACCTGTTTGGAAATGGCGTTGCGGGTGTTGCGCAAGCCTTCCACTTCGACCTGTAGCGCCTTACGGCGGGATTCCAGCTCGGTCAGCCGGGCACGGTCCAGGGTGTAGCCGCGGCGTGCCAGGGCCGCCTCGGTGGCATCCAGGTCCTGACGGTAGCAACGGGGATCAAGCATGAAACATCCTTCAATGGTTAAACATCAGGCCAGCAGACGACGGGCACAGGCCATCCCGGCCGCCACCGCGCTCAGGCTCAGCGCCACATTGGCCAGCACATTGACCATGGCCTTGCCCTGCGCACCTTGGCTCCAGAGCTGCAGCGTTTCCAGGGAAAAGGCCGAAAAGGTGGTAAAGCCGCCGAGAAAACCCGTAATGGCCCAGATCCGAATCGCGAGCGCCCACTCCGGCCGGCGCTGACCGTACAAGAACAGCGCGCCGATGCCAAAGCCGCCCAGCACATTGACGGCCAGGGTTCCCGAGGGAAAAGCCCACGGCAGACGGGTGGACAGCATAACCAGCCCGTAGCGGGCCATGGCGCCCAGTCCGCCCCCCAACCCTACCGCCAAGGGAAGCATCCAGTCTTTCATGGCGTTTGCTTCGCATCGGGTTCGTTCAGGCCAGCCCGCGCTTGCCGATCGCGCTCCCGCAACTGGGCCAGCCGTTCGCCAATGCGCAATTCCAGGCCCCGAGGCACGGGATGGTAATAGCGCGTCTCGCCCAGTTCCTCAGGCAGATAACGCTCCCCGGCGGCATAGGCGTCGGGTTCGTCATGGGCGTAGCGATAGCGGTGACCGTATCCCAATTTTTTCATCAACGCGGTCGGCGCGTTACGCAGGTGCAGCGGAACCGGCAGCGAGCCATGCCGGGTCACCTCGGCCCGGGCCCGGTCGAAGGCCACATAAACCGCATTGCTCTTGGGCGCACAGGCCAGATAAACAGCAGCCTGCGCCAATGCCAGATGGCCTTCGGGCGAACCCAGGCGCTCCTGGGTTTCCCACGCATTCAGCGCCAATTGCAGGGCGCGGGGATCGGCATTGCCAATATCTTCACTGGCCATGCGCACCAGCCGGCGGGCGAGATACAGGGGATCGGTCCCGCCATCAAGCATGCGCGCCAGCCAGTACAGCGCCCCATCCGGGGAGGATCCGCGCACCGACTTGTGCAGCGCGGAGATCTGGTCGTAGAAGGTGTCGCCCTGTTTGTCGAACTGGCGCGCCCCGCTGCCCGCAAGCAGCCGCTCGACCTGGGCCGCATCCAGGGTCCCGTCCTGGCCCACCAGTTGCGCCCCCAGTTCCAGCAAGCTCAGCAGACGGCGGGCATCGCCATCGGCGGCGGCGGCAAGCAGGTCGCGGGCCGCGGCGGGTACCGCCAGCCGCCACGTGCCCAGGCCCTGTTCAGCGTCTGTCAACGCCCGCTCCAGCACCTGCATGAGCTCGGCCGGCGCCAGTGCCTGCAGCACATACACCCGGGCGCGCGACAACAAAGCCTTGTTGAGCTCGAAGGACGGATTTTCCGTCGTGGCCCCGATAAAGACCAGCGTACCGTCCTCCAGATGGGGCAAAAAAGCGTCCTGCTGGGCCTTGTTGAAGCGATGCACCTCGTCGAGGAACAGCACCGTTCCCCGACCGTGGGCTGCCCGCTCGCGGCGCGCCGCCTCCACCGCCTCGCGCACTTCCCGCACTCCCGCCAGCACGGCGGACAGATTGAGAAAGGCCAGATCCGCCTGCTGGGCCATCAAGCGCGCCAGGGTGGTCTTGCCGGTCCCCGGCGGTCCCCACAGGATCATGGAATGGAGCTTGCCTCCCTCCAGGATCCGCCGCAGCGGCTGGCCCGGCCCCAGCAGGGTGGGCTGACCAACCACCTCCT
>JBAUIG010000343.1:0-2166 GCA_049682735.1 Candidatus Macondimonas sp.
TAGACGTCGGCGGCGACGACGTAGGGCTCCACCTTGTAAGTCGCAATGCCTTCCGGCGAACGCGCATGGTTCGCCGGATTGATCATGGTCAGCAGCTCCCAGGCGCGCTTGCTGTCACCCAGCGCGGCAAACGCCATCGCCGCCCAGATGGCGCCGTGGGTGTATTGGCCGCCGTTTTCGCGCACGCCGGGCACGTAGCCGCGGATGTAACCCGGATCCACGGCCGATTTGTCGAAGGGCGGATCGAGCAGCTGGACCAGTTGGCTGTCGCGGCGCACCAGGCGCTGGTCGACCGACTCCATGGCCAGCAACGTGCGGGCCGAGCTGACCGAACCGGTCGCCCCGGATGGCCCGACCTGGGAGAGCACCGACCAGCTCTGCGAAATCGAATCGATCTGGCATTCGGCGCTGTCCGCCGAGCCCAGCGGCGTGCCATCGTCGAACCAGGCGCGGCGGTACCAGGCGCCATCCCAGGCGTGCGCGTCGATGTTGTGGCGCAACTGCTGCGCCTGCGCCAGACAAAAGTCCGCAAAGGCGGTGTCGCCCTGCCCGCGCGCCAGCTCGGCAAACTGCCTGAGCACGGTGCACAGGAAAAAACCCAGCCAGACGCTCTCGCCGCGGCCCTGCATGCCGACCAGGTTCATGCCGTCGTTCCAGTCGCCGCCGCCCATCAGCGGCAGGCCGTGCGCGCCGAAACGCAGGCCGTGGCGGATGGCGCGCACGCAGTGTTCGTACAGGCTGGCTGAATCAGGCGAGCAGCCCGGCAGGTCGTAGTAGGAATCGTCCTCCGGATTGACCGGCCGCCCCTCCAGAAAAGGCACGGGCTCGTCCAGCACGCCGGTGTCGCCGCTGCTCGCCACATAGCGGCACACCGCCAGGGGCAGCCACAGGTAGTCGTCCGAACAGTGGGTGCGCACGCCGCGGCCGGCCGGCGGATGCCACCAGTGCTGGACATCGCCCTCCGGGAACTGCCGGCTGGCGCACAGCAGCAGGTGTGCGCGCACCAGCGCCGGCTCGGCATGGACCAGCGCCATGGTGTCCTGCAACTGGTCGCGAAAACCGAAGGCGCCGCCGGACTGGTAATAGCCGCTGCGGGCCCAGATCCGGCAGGCGAGGGTCTGGTACAGCAGCCAGCCGTTGGCCAGCACATTGACCGACGGGTCCGGGGTTTCCACCTGCACCGCGCCCAGGGTGTGGTTCCAGTATTGCCAGACGGCTTCCAATGCCGTGCGCGCGGCCGCGAGGCCGCGAAAACGCTGCACCAGCGCGGCGGCATCGTCGGCATCGCGCCCGACACCGAGCCGAAACACGATCTCCCGCTCCTGCCCGTCGGCCAGATCAAAACTCACCTGGATCGCGCCGCAGGGGTCCAGGCCCGCGCCGACCTTGCCGGACAGGCGCGCGCGCCGCAGCGCGGCCGGATCGCGCAGGCTGCCGTTGCGGCCGAGAAATTCGGTGCGATCGCCACTCACCCGCCGCAGCGGGTCATCGACGTCGAAGAAGGCCACCGGCTCGGCGAACTCGGGGTTGTACGGATTGCGGGCGTAGAGCGCACCGGTTTTGAAATCGATCTCAGTCGTCACATGCATGGCCGATTTGGCCGGCAGGTCCCCCAGCACCCACTCCACATAGCCGGTGGCGGAGAGCTTGCGCGCCCGTCCCGACAGATTGCGCAGCTTCAGCACCGAGAACTTGACCGCCGCATCGGTGGCCACGTACACCCACAGCTCCGAGCGGATGCCGTGGCTGACGTGCTCGAACACGCTGTAGCCGAAGCCGTGCCGGGTGACGTAGGGCGCCTGCGCGCGCACCGGCAGAGGCGTGGGCGACCAGAACTCGCCGGTTTCCTCATCGCGCAGGTAGAGCACCTCGCCGCTGCCATCGCTCACCGGGTCGTTGTGCCAGGGCGTGAGGCGGAATTCGTGGGCGTTCTCGCTCCAGCTGTAGGCGCCACCGCTCTCCGAGACCACTGTCCCAAAGTGGGGATTGGCGAGCACGTTGACCCAGGGTGCCGGCGTCACCTCGCCGGGCGCCAGCGCAATCACATATTCGCGCCCGTCGGGCGTGAAACCGCCGAGGCCATTGGCCAGGATCAGATCGCGCCGGGTGAGCGCTGGGTCGATGGGGGCGCCGCCTTCCGGCCGCGGCGCACCGGTGGGCACAAAG
>JBAUIG010000344.1:0-6166 GCA_049682735.1 Candidatus Macondimonas sp.
CCAGCGACAACAACAACAGGATGCGGGTTATCATGGCCACCGCCAGACCCAGTTGCCGCGCGCGCGGCCGCTGCGCCGGCGGCAGCCGATCCGAAAGGATGGAGATGAAAACGATATTGTCGATTCCGAGCACGATCTCGAGAAGAATCAGGGTTACCAGAGCAATCCACGCTTCTGGATCGTTCACCCACATCAGCCACTCAGCCATACAGAAATTCCTGCTCTATTGTTTAAAGTCAGATGTTTAAAGTCAGACGCTTGAAAGATTCGTTCTTGCTTGGGACGGCATACACGCGCCGATGAGGCGCAGTTTCAGGCCGGATTGATGTGCCTTTAATGGAACATCCCTGGCTGGGCATATGGCTTAAAAAACCAAAACCACCGGCAAATTATCCAGCAGGAAGGCGTTGCGGTACAGTCAGGCATTTGGTCGAGCCCAATTTCGTGCGATCCACTGTTCGCCCCACTGCGTTCACCATCGATACTTTGATCGTGGGTCAAGGCCTCGCGGGCACCCTGCTTGCCTGGGAGCTGGAACAGACCGGGCAACGCGTGGCCGTGATCGATGCGCAAACCCGGTGGGGCGGCGCATCCCGGGCCGCCGGTGGCCTGATGAATCCGCTGACCGGACCACGCTTGGCCGCCTCGCCCGACCTGGCGCGTCGATGCGAGCAAGCCCGCACTCATTATGAACACCTGGCGGCGCAGCTTGGCCAACCCTTGGTCGAACCCATGCCCATTCGCCGACTGTGCCAGGATATTGCGGAACAGGAGCGCGCCTGCGACATGCGCCATCCCTGGCTGGGCGTCTGGCGCGCCGACATCCAACCGGATCCGTTTCATGCGCCCTTCGGCAGTCTGGACATCCATCAGGGCTGGCGGTTGGATCTGGCGGCGTTATTGGCAGGTTCTGCGGCGCGTTGGGCCATGCCGGATCAGGCCGCCACTGCAGGCTTCGACTGGACGGCAATCCGTTTCCAAGGCCAGTGCGTGCGCTGGCAGGGACATGCCGTCGATTGCGTGGTGTCCTGTGAAGGCGCGGCCATCACCGAAAATCCTCACTGGCACAGCCTGCCGCTCCACGCCGATGGGGGCGAAAGCCTGAGTCTTCATCTTCCCATTGATCTTCCCGGCGCCATCAGCACCAGCTTCACCCTGCTGCCGCTGGGCCAGCAACGCTATTGGCTCGGCGCCACCCATCATCCCGGACGCGTCGTATCCGGACCCACGGATGCCGGTCGGGAGGCGCTGCTGAACGCCCTGGCCGCGCGCCTGAGGATGCCCCTGCCCATCGAGGTGCTCGGGCATTGCGCCGGCACGAGAATGGCGCCACCCGATCGTGAACCTGTCCTGGGCCGCCATCCTCGGTGGCCATGGCTGGCGATCTTCAACGGACTGGGTAGCCGGGGCATCCTGCGGGCGCCGGACAGCGCCGAAAAACTGGCCCGGCACCTGGCCTCGGGCGCGCCGCTCCCCGAAGATCGGGATGTCATGCGGTATGCCCATCACTTGGCGTAAAAGTCTGCATGCATTGAAGCCTACGGCATACATTAAAAACATCAAAAAAAATTTATTATTTCGGCACTATCCATTGAAACATGGAAAACTCCCGGACAGGTCGGAGTCCCCGGCATTTGGCATTTGTAATGCCACGCAAACCAATATCGAAGCACGAATATATATGACTGATAAATCTTGGTGTGTCGGCGCTCTGACATGTGGGCATGGCTCACGGAGCAGCCGCGGGCCTGATCGAGGGATCTGTATTTCTGGGTGAGAATGGATAGCGGCGCCGTAACGCTATAAAGCAAGCCTGCCAATATTGCCCTTGTTCTCACTGATACATAACGGGCCGGCACCCATTACGTCATGCAAATGCGCATGCATAATGTAGACTTCGGGTTCATGCCCCGGCCATGGGTGAAATAGCCACAAGGAAACTGACGGATGACACGGAACATGCTGCTCCAGGAATTGTTCGGCGCCCGGCCCAGGCTTTGGCTCGGCCTCTTGGGCTTGCTCGGTCTGACGCTGGCCATGCCGGCGCGAGCCGCCCCACTTTGCCCCGCGACCGAGCCCGCGCCAGCGGATTTTCAGTGGGGACTCGTTGCCTACCATGTCAATTTCCCAGGCTATGAGTTACAGGCCGATGATCTGGCCCGGATGGCCCAGAACGGCATCAAATGGATACGGGTGGATTTTGCCTGGGGGCGCATTGAGCCGGAACAGGGGGGCAATTTTGATTTCAGTTATTTCGATACACTGGTGGCGGCAGCAAAAGAAAACGGGATTCGCATTGCCGGCACACTCGGCAATGGCTATAACACCCGTGTGCGTCCCGTGGCGCCCTTGTGGACACACAGACTGAACGGGCCGCAATACGTCGCCGCTCTGAGTCGATATGCCGATGCCGTCGTCGAGCGTTATGCCGATGATGTCGACACTTGGGGCCTGGAAAACGAACTCCACATCGCCACGCTGCATGTTCTGCTGCAATGGCGTCATCGCCTCTACCCGCCACAGATCAACCAGGAAATCCTACGGACACTATCGCAAGCCGTGGATCTGCATGACCCCAATGCACAGATCGTTTTAACGCTGAGTCCGGCCTTCCCCGGATGGCAACGATTCCTGAGTCAATCGACGCAACGCTTCCGATTCGATGCCGTTGGGTTGTACTCCTATCCTTCCTTCAACGCCGGCGCAGCGCCAATCGGCTTCGAATCCGAAATCGCCAATCAGATCGCCGAGGCACGGGAGGCCACCGGCGGCAAGGAGGTCCTGATTTTTGAAACCGGCTACCAGACACCACCGGATAAACCGCGCACACCCGAGGATGAAGGCAGCCTGCTCCGAGACCATCAAGCAACCTATATCGAGACTATGGTGCGCTCGGCTGTCGATGGGGGCGCGACGGGCGTCTATTTCTATCAATATCTGGATAATCCCGATGAATTATTGCCACGCGAGGAGGTGTTCGGTTTGGTGGGGCCCGATCGTACGCCGAAACCGGCCTGGACGCGCTATGGGGAAATCATCGGCGCCTGTAGCACCCAGATCCCTTGAGCATTCTCGATCGACCGAATTTTGAATTTGGTTTGAAATCGCTCGCTTGAATTCGTCAAACGGATGGCCTGGAACGTGATCGGGAGGTGCTGATTCGAGCGGGTAGCGCAGGCGCGTCAGTGGCGCCATCGCCATAGGACGCACCAAGTCGAGTTGGCCTCACGTCACCCCCGACCATAAAAACTCGACAAGATCTTGCGCGCGATCAAAGTGGAAACCTTTGGCGGGGTCAATCCTTTTTATCCAGATGGGCAGAGCTATGTTTATTACGCCAATTTGCTGGATCCGAATGCCCTGAAAATCGGCGTATTGAATCCTCTCAATAAACCAAGGCAAGGAACGGTCATTGCGGCTTTCCGGGACGCAATGGCTCTCCTTGAGGTCCCCTTTGAATCGCTCACGGAAAAAGATTACCAAATCCTTTCCCATCATGGATTTGGGGTCTACAACGCCCATCAGATGGATTTCGATCGAGCCTACCGGTTCTCGCCCAGCAGGCTCTATGCCATCGTTCCATTGGCCATTCTGAAGCGTTAAAGGAACCTGAATTTGTTGGGCTGGGTGAGCAGGAGACAAAAGCGGCGCGGTCCCTCCGGATGATTTTTCGAGTCACCCTCGCGCTCCGCCCCCAACCATCTCAAGCCGGCTTGCACGGAGATGGCAGGAATCATCTGTGGGCTAGAGCACGACGTCGAAACCCTCGAAGCGGGGCGGTCCCATGTAAATGGCCTTGTTCGTGCCCCCTGCGTTGGCGTGCGCTTTTCGAAACGCCTCGGAGTGGGTCCAGTGCTCGAAATCCGCGCGGGACTCCCATACCGAATGGGACACAAACAAGGTGTGGTCTTCCTCCGTCGGTCCCCGGAGAAGATTGAAGTCCTTGAAGCCCGGCACGCCACTCAGGTGACTGTCGCGATTGCGCCAGATTTCAACAAAGGCGTCTTCCTGGCCCAGGGCAATCCTGAAACGGTTCATGGCAATGAACATCAGCGCTTTTCCTCATGCCGAGCCGGCGCCCCAAAGGAACGCCGGTTCGGCAACTGCGTGTTTATTTCTTCATCTTCATGAGCAGCGCCATTTCTTCCATGGCACCGCCGGGGATGATGTAGCCTTCGGTATTGCGAATCTCTTCCAGATGATCCCGAATGTATTCCAGCGTGAGGCCATCGGGATTGAACACCCCCTTGGTCGCGCCGATGAAAATGCGCCCGACCCGACCGGCCGCGGCGGAATAGATTTCGCCATTGACCTTGCAGGATTCATGGCACAGATACACCACGATCGGTGACACCAGCTCCGGATCCATGCGGAACTGGCTGCCCATCGGCCCCATCAATTCCTCGGTCATGCGGGTCTTGGCGCCCGGCGCGATCACGTTGGCCTTGATGTTGTATTTCTGGCCTTCCTGCTTGAGGACGTTGGTGAAGCCGACGATGCCCATCTTGGCGGCGCCGTAGTTGGTCTGGCCAAAGTTGCCGAAGATGCCGGCCGCGGAACTGGTGTTCACGATGCGACCGTACTTCTGTTCGCGCATCAGTTCCCAGGCCGCCTGGGTGACCCAGAACGCGCCCTTGAGATGCACATCCAGGACAGGATCCAGGAATTCCGGCGACATGTTCTTGAAGGACTTGTCACGCAGGATACCGGCATTGTTGATGATGATATCGACGCGACCAAAGGCATCCAGGGCAGTCTTGATGATGCCCTGCCCCCCTTCCACCGTGGACACGGTATGGCTGTCAGCAACTGCTTCGCCGCCAGCCTCCAGGATTTCCCCCACAACGCGTTCGGCGGCAGTCGCGGAAGAGCCGGAGCCATCCACTGCGCCGCCCAGATCATTCACAACCACCTTGGCGCCCCGCGAGGCCAGCAGCATGGCATGCGCCCGCCCCAGCCCATTCCCGGCACCAGTCACCACGGCCACCCGGCCGTCATATCGCAGCATGTCGGACATATTCCTTGTCTCCTTTGTTGAAAGCCTGCATTCACCATTCGCCTCCCCCGCGCCAAGGCGAAGGGGATGGGTTCCTAACCATAGTGAGCGGAAGGCCGCGAGGCAAGCCACAGCCCGCCTGCCCTTAGACCCTGCGCACCTGGCACGATGCCATAAGCCGGGAAAGCAAAGCATGGGCGCTTCCGCCTGCTACCCTGTCATCCTTATTGCCTCACCCCGCAGACCGATCCGACGATGTCCGATACCGCCCTTTCCCTGCTTCAGCGCATCTACGGCTACCCCGCCTTTCGCGGCGAACAGGCGGCCATCGTCGCGCATGTGGCGGCCGGCGGCGACGCGCTGGTGCTGATGCCGACCGGCGGCGGCAAGTCGCTGTGCTACCAGCTTCCGGCACTGCTGCGGGCAGGCACGGGGGTTGTCGTCTCGCCGCTGATCGCCCTGATGCACGATCAAGTCGCGGCATTGCGGGAACTGGGCGTGGCGGCCGCCTTTCTCAATTCCAGTCTGACCCCGAGCGCGGCGGCGGGCGTGGAACAGGATTTCCTGGCCGGACGACTCGAGCTGCTCTATGTCGCGCCGGAGCGGCTGCTGACGCCGCGCTTCCTGGAATTGATAACCCGCGCGTCGGTCGCCCTGTTCGCCATCGACGAGGCCCATTGCGTCTCCCAGTGGGGACACGACTTCCGGCCCGAATACCTGGGGTTGTCGGCGCTGCACGAGCGGTTCCCCGGCGTGCCCCGCATCGCCCTCACCGCCACCGCCGATGCGCTGACCCGGCAGGAGATCATCGATCGCCTGGCCCTGGCATCCGCCCGCCTGTTCACCGCCAGCTTCGACCGGCCCAACATTCGCTACATCGTGGTCGAAAAGGGGGACACCCGCCGCCAACTGCTGGACTTTCTGCGCGCCGGTCACGCCGGGGACGCGGGCATCGTCTATTGCAGCAGCCGGCGCAAGGTGGACGAGACCGCCGACTGGCTGGCCGGCCAGGGCTTCACTGCCTTGCCCTATCACGCCGGCATGAACACCGCCACGCGCCAGCGCCACCAGGAGCGGTTTTTGCGGGAGGATGGCGTGATCATGGTCGCCACCATCGCTTTTGGCATGGGCATCGACAAACCAGATGTGCGCTTCGTCGCCCATCTGGAC
>JBAUIG010000345.1:0-2026 GCA_049682735.1 Candidatus Macondimonas sp.
GCCTGGAACGGCGGCTGATTCAGCTCAAGATCGAACGCGAGGCACTCAAGAAAGAGTCGGACGAGGCCTCCCGCAAGCGCCTGGCCGACCTGGAAGACCAGATCGGCCGGCTGGAGCGGGAATTCGCCGATCTGGAAGAGATCTGGAATGCGGAAAAAGCCGCCTTGCAGGGCAGCCAGCAGGTCAAGGAAGAACTGGATCGGATGCGCATGGAACTGGAAACGGCGCGGCGGGCCGGCGATTTGAACCGCATGTCCGAACTGCAGTATGGGCGCATCCCGGCACTGGAAAAACAACTGACCGAGGCGAGCGAGGCCGAGCAGCGCGACATGACCTTGCTGCGCAACAAGGTAACCGACGAGGAAATCGCCGAGGTCGTCTCCAAATGGACCGGCAGACCGGTTTCGAAAATGCTGGAAGGCGAGCGCGAGAAGCTGCTACGCATGGAGGAGTCTCTGCACCAGCGTGTGATCGGCCAGGAGGAGGCGGTGCAGGCCGTCTCCGACGCCATCCGCCGTTCGCGGGCAGGCTTGTCCGATCCCAATCGCCCGAATGGCAGTTTCCTGTTCCTGGGGCCCACCGGCGTAGGCAAGACCGAACTCACCAAGGCGCTGGCCCTGTTCCTGTTCGACTCCGCCGATGCCATGGTGCGCATCGACATGTCCGAGTTCATGGAAAAGCATTCGGTGGCGCGTCTGATCGGGGCGCCTCCGGGCTATGTGGGCTACGAGGAAGGTGGTTACCTGACCGAGGCGGTACGGCGCAAGCCCTATTCGGTGATCCTGCTCGATGAAGTGGAGAAGGCTCATCCCGACGTGTTCAATGTGCTGCTGCAGGTGCTGGATGATGGCCGCCTGACCGACGGGCAGGGGCGCACGGTGGATTTCCGCAACACCGTGATCGTGATGACCTCCAACCTGGGTTCCCAGATGATCCAGGAGATGGCCGGCGAGGAGAACTACGCCCGCATGAAGGCAGCGGTGATGGAGGTGGTGGGCCAGCACTTCCGGCCCGAGTTCCTGAACCGCATCGACGAAGTGGTCGTGTTCCACCCGCTGGGCCGCGAGCACATCCGCCGCATTGTCGACCTACAGGTGGACATCCTGCGCCAGCGCCTGGCGGCCCGCGACATCGGCCTGGAGCTGACCGAGGGCGCGCTGGACTGGCTCGGGGAGGTGGGTTACGACCCGGTTTATGGCGCCCGGCCCCTGAAGCGCGCCATCCAGCAGTACATGGAAAACACCCTGGCGCGGGATCTGCTCCAGGGCCGCTTTCTGCCGGGGCAAATCATTGTCGTGGACCGTGCGGGCGACCAGCTCGCGTTCCAGTCCCGCGCCGGGTGAGGGGCGATATACTATGGCGCTTTGCCGGCATCCTTGAAATGGTGCGGGCCGTCCCCAGACTCAGGCCGTCATCCCTTCCGGATGGCGGTCGTCGGGGCCGGCCCAGCCATAAACCCGGCGTGATCATTCCTGAACAGCCCTTTCGCATTGTGAGGATCCCATGCCCATCTATGAATACCAGTGCCAGGCCTGCGGGCACCGCCTGGAAAGCCTGCAGAAACTCAGCGAAGAACCGCTCAAGGACTGCCCCGCCTGTGGCCAGCCGACGCTGAACCGATTGGTATCGGCGGCCGGCTTCCGACTCAAGGGCGGCGGCTGGTATGAAACCGATTTCAAGAGCGGCAACAAACGCAACGTCGCCGAATCGGCCAGCTCGTCGAGCGCCTCATCCGGCGATTCCGGGAGCGCCAGCACCCCAAGCGCCCCAGCGAGCAGCACGCCGACGAGTTCGAGCGACTGAAACGCCTCTTGTCGGGGTCCAGCCCCTTCCCTAACATGGCCCCACCCCGCCGGTGCGGGCGGACCTGAGCCCAGGTTCGCCCGCGCTGTTTTTTCGATGCGGCCCTCGCCGATCGCAGCACGGATTTTGATATGCGCAGTCATTATTGTGGAACCCTGGATGTCACCCTGCTGGATCAGGAGGTGGAGCTGGCCGGCTGGGTGCATCGGCGGCGCGACCATGG
>JBAUIG010000346.1:0-5870 GCA_049682735.1 Candidatus Macondimonas sp.
GTTGGTGGTGGTGCTGGGGGGCGCTGTGGGGGTGGTCATTGCCCTGCGGCGTCGGCGGCGCGGCGTCCCGCGGTCCGTGACGCCCGCTCAGGTGCGGGAAGCCCTGCCGACCCCGTCATCCGCAGAGCCGCTCGAGCCGACACGGATCCCGCCCAGCGCTGTTCCTGTGCCATCGACGGCGCCGAGTCCCGAAGCTCGGCCGCCATTGAAAGAGGCTCCCGCGGCGCCGCCCCAGCCCGATCTGGCGCCGCCCGCCGCCTTGCCGGATGAAGCAGCACCGCCCGCCCCGAAACCCCAGCCGGTCGAGGCGCCGGCGCCAGTCACGACGCTGGGCTGGCTGGGACGCATCCGCGCCGGATTGAGCAAGACGCGGGCCGGGCTGGCCGAGGGTCTGGGCACTCTGTTCCTGGGCGGAAAGCGCCTGGACGACACCCTGCTGGAAGAGCTGGAAACCCGCTTGCTCGTCGCCGATGTGGGCCTGGACGCCACCCGCAGGATCCTGGACGGGCTGACGGAAAAGCTGGGGCGCAAGGACCTCCTGACGCCGGAGGTGGTGATGAACACCCTGGCTGCGGACATGACGGCGCTGCTTGCACCATGCGAACAGCCGCTGCGGATTCCCGGTGACGGGCCCAAGCCGTTCGTCATCCTGGTGGTCGGCATCAATGGGGCCGGCAAGACCACCACCATCGGCAAACTGGCGCATCACCTCAAGACGGAGGGCCGCAGCGTGCTGCTCGCTGCTGGCGATACCTTTCGCGCCGCGGCGGTGGAGCAGTTGCAGACCTGGGGGGGGCGTAACGACGTACCGGTCGTGGCCCAGCACACCGGCGCCGACAGTGCTTCGGTGATCTTCGATGCCGTGGCGGCCGGCCAGGCGCGCGGGATGGACGTGGTGATCGCCGATACGGCGGGGCGCCTGCATACCCAGTCCAACCTGATGCAGGAGCTGGCCAAGATAAAACGCGTGCTGGCCAAGCTGGATCCCGCTGCGCCTCATGAGGTGTTGTTGGTGGTGGACGGCGGTACCGGCCAGAATGCGCTCAATCAGGCCCAGCAATTCCACCAGGCCGTGGGACTCACCGGCGTGGCGATCACCAAGCTGGATGGCACGGCCAAAGGCGGCATGCTGTTTGCCATCGCCCAGAAACTGGGTGTGCCGATTCGCTTCATTGGCGTCGGAGAAGGGATCGAGGACTTGCAACCATTTGTGGCCGATGATTTCGTCGCCGCCCTGTTGGGTCTTGACGCTGCGGATGAGCGGGCTTGAATGGCGGGTGATCCGAGCGCCGCGCCAATTGCTGCGAGTCCCATCGTTCGCTTCGTGTCGGTCAGCAAGCGCTATGACCATGGCGGGGAGGCGCTCAAGGACGTGAGCTTTGCCCTGCCGCGCGGACAAATGGCGTTTCTGACCGGCCGCTCGGGGGCTGGCAAAAGCACTTTGTTGCGACTCATCGCCCTGTTGGAGCGACCCAGTCGGGGTCAGGTCCAGGTCTGTGGCGCCCAGTTGGCGCAGTTGGCACGCCGGCAGATTCCCTATCACCGCCGCCGGGTGGGCTTGATCTTCCAGGATCACCGCCTGCTGGCCGATCGCACGGTATTCGAGAACGTGGCGCTGCCGCTGATCATCGCCGGTCGCCCGGCGGGCGAGGAGATGGCCCGGCGGGTGCGCGCGGCGCTCGATCAGGTGAGTTTGCTGCATCGCGAAACCGCCTGTCCGCCAACACTTTCCGGCGGTGAACAGCAACGGGTGGGCATCGCCCGCGCCATTGTCGGCAAGCCCGAACTCCTGCTGGCCGATGAACCCACCGGCAACCTGGACCCTGCCTTGTCCCGCGACATCATGGATCTGTTCCGTCGACTCAACTCGGCCGGCACCAGTGTGCTGGTGGCTTCCCATGATCTGACCCTGATCCGCAGTCTGGGCAAACCCATGCTGGTCCTGGAGGACGGTGAACTGAGCCATGTCGATGAAGCGCTCAAACCAGCCGGTTAATCGGCTTAATCGGCGCCACCCGCGCCGGCCGCCCAAGCCGCCAGTGCAGGCCGCGCCGGCGGCTCGGGCGGAACGATCGTCTCTGCGTCGGCGCTTGCGGGCCTATGGCGACATCCATCTGCAGACCGCTCGTGAAACCCTGCAGCGTCTGATCCGTTTACGTCATGTCAGCCTGCTCACCTCGGTGGTCATCGGCCTGACCCTGGCCTTGCCGGCGGGTTTGTACGTGCTGGCCGACAATGTCCAAACCCTGCTGCCCGACTGGCGTGAAGATGCCCAGCTCTCGGTGTTCTTCAAGCCCGGCACCGATCTGGAACGGGCGCGGGATCGGTTGCGGGAATGGGAGCGTCGGCCGGAGTTGATTCGAGCCGAGCTGATTACCCCGGAGGAGGCCTTGGCCCAGATGCGTCAGTTGCCGGGCTTTGATGCCGCCATCGCGGCGCTGGGGGAAAACCCCTTGCCGCCCGTGGTGGTGCTCTGGCCGAAGCTGGACCGGGAGCTGCAGCCGCTGGTGGCGGAGCTGCAGCGCGTGGCCGAGGTGGACCGGGTGCAACTGGATCGGGAGTGGCTGGAGCGTCTGTTGGCGCTGGGCGTCCTGGTCGGTCGGCTGGCCCGACTGGTGGGGATATTGTTTGCGGTGGCCGTGCTGGTGGTCGTGGGCAATACCATCCGCATGGAGGTCCAGAATCGGCGCAGCGAGATCGAGATCATCAAACTGGTGGGCGGGACCGACCGCTTTATCCAGCGGCCGTTCCTCTATGCCGGCATCTGGTATGGCCTGTCCGGGGCACTGCTCGCCTGGCTCATCGTCCAGCTCAGCGTGTGGGTGATGAGCGGCCCCGTCGGGCATCTGGCGGCGCTTTATCAAAGCGAGGCCCGGCTGCATGGGCTGGACTTCGGCCAATTCGTGTTGCTGATACTGGCGGGTGTCATTCTCGGCGGGATGGGCGCGTACTGGGCAGTGCGCAGGCAGATCCGGGAGATCGAGCCTCCTTGAGACAATGGCCTCAGAGTCTGCGCAGCCCCTTGGCGCCGACCAGCAGGACCTCATCGGCGGGCCGTAGCGCGAACAGTCCCACCGTGACGATGCCGGGAATGTTGTTGAGGTCCTTTTCCCAGGCCACTGCATCGTCGATGTGCAAGCCGCTCACATCCAGAATCAGATTGCCGTTGTCGGTGACGACATTTTCCCGCCACGCCGGGCGGCCGCCGCGCTTGACCAATTGGCGGGCAACAAAGCTGCGGGCCATGGGAATGACCTCGATGGGCAGGGGGAAACGGCCCAGGCGGTCGACCAGCTTGCTGTCATCGGCGATGCACAGGAAGCGACGGCTGGCCGCTGCGATGATCTTCTCCCGTGTCAGGGCCGCCCCCCCGCCCTTGATGAGATGGCGCTTGGCATCGATTTCATCGGCGCCGTCCACATAGAGCGGGATTTCATCGGCCTGGTTCAGGTCGATCACCTCGAAGCCCCGTGCCAGCAGCCGTTGGGCGCTGGCCTCGGACGCGGCGACGGCGGCGCGGATACGCACCCGACGCGCGGCCAATGCGTCAATGAAGGCATTGACCGTGCTGCCACTGCCCACCCCGAGGGTAATACCCTCGGGAACCTGTTCGGCAGCAGCATGAGCGACCTGCTGTTTGTAGGGGTCCACCGCCATGGGAGCCTCGCGCTTGTAAGAGCCAATGGCGCATTCTAGCGCTTGGCGAGCGTCAGGGTGAAAGCAGATGAAAGTGGATGATTCAGAACAGCAGTAAAGACAGCAATCCGATGCTGGCCGCAAGCCCTCCAAGTCCCAAGCCCCAGACCAGCCCCCGCCGACGCTGCTGGGCGCGCACGTGCAGGAAATCCAGAACTGCCTGAAATCGCACGTCCACGACTGCATAGCCGCCAATGGCGCCATCGGGTCGCAGCCAGGGGCGGGCTGTGGAAATGCAATAGTCGCAAGTGGCCATGGAGATGTAAGGTTCGGTGATGACCAGGTCTGCCTGGGCCTTGGCCTGTTGATAATAAGGCCGGGTGCTGCGGTCCTTGCCGCGCTGATTGGCGACTTTGTTGACCGTGAGGGTGCGGTTGACCGAGATGTTTTCGCTGCGTTGGATGCCGTTTTCGTCCAGCGTGTAGAGCAACTCGACGAAGGGATAACGGGCGACCAGATCACGCATGGTCTGGATCAGGGCTTCGTCGTCGTCCTGCAGGCTGTTCCCCAGCTTTTGCAGGGGTTCCATGATTGCCGCCATGAGCGTACGGATCGGCTCAAGATGTTCTTCATAAAGGCGCACGGTTTCGCGTTTTTCGCCGATGTGAACCGGCACTTCCCCGCTGAGCTTCAACAGAAACTGGTTAAGGCTCGCCGATTGCAGGCGGATGATCATAGGCTTCTCCCGAGTTCGTGGCCGCGTTGAACGACCCTGCGGATTTCGAAAGCAACTATTGCGCCGAAAGCAACGTGTAATTTATTCAATTGCTTGCGTACTTTTTCCGGGTTGTTCTGCGTCATCGCGGCGCACATTCTACGCCTTTGTGTCAGTTTCGATGCAAGGGGGAGCCGGATGGCTGGCGCGCCCGATGAGGAAATCCCAGTGCACGGGCTGGACCGGCATCACCGACAGACGGTTGCCGCGCCGCAGCAGCGTCAGCCCATCCAGTTCGGGGCAGCCACGCAGCTCCGTGAGCGGCAGAGGACGCGGCAGGTGCCGGTCATAGGCCACATCCACCACATACCAGCGCGGACGTTCCGGCACGCTGCACGGATCGTAGTGCGGGTCGGTGGGATCGAAGGCAGTGGGGTCAGGATAGGCTGCGCTGACGATCGTGGCCAGCCCCACGATCGCCGGAACGGGGCAGTTGGAGTGGTAGAACAGCACTCCGTCCCCAACTTGCATCTGGTCGCGGATCATGTTGCGCGCTTGGTAGTTGCGGACGCCATCCCAGGGTTCGCGGCCGCGCCGGCGCAGATCATCGATCCCAAAGGTGGTCGGCTCGGTTTTCATCAGCCAGTAGGCCATCAGGAGTTTCCTCGGCGGGGATGACAGCGGATCCAGCCCTGTTCGGTGACCACGCCGGACAAGGGGATGTCCCACGGTCGGGCTGGAAGCTGTGGGATTTCCTGAAAGCCATAGGCCAGACCCAGCAATCGTGGCGGCAGGGCCGACCTGTGGCGCTTGAAGGCAAAGCGGCGATCGTAATAGCCGCTGCCCATGCCCAATCGTCTGCCGTTCCGGTCGAAGCCGACCAGCGGCATGAGCACCAGATCAATGCGCCGGATCGGCCGCAGTACAGGGCCCACGGGTTCGGCAATGCCGAATCGGTTGCGTTTCAGGACGGTACCGGCGCCGCAGGGAACGAAATCCATCCAGAACGGCGTGTGGTGGTGCAGTCGTGGCAGGACAATGATTTTTCCGCTTTGCCGCGCCCCGGCCGCAAGCGATCGGGGGTCGACCTCGCCATCGGCGGCATGGTAGAGGGCGATGCAGCGGGCCGCGCGCCACGCGGGCAGGCGCTGGAGACGTTGCAGGATGCGACGATCCCAAAGCCGGTGCAGTCGCCGCGGTAACCGACGGCGGCGGCCGCGCAGGTCTCTGCGCAGATCAGGTAGCGGCAGGAGCGGGGCGTCGGTCGGTGCGATGCGGGGCGCGGTGTTCAAGTCTTGGCTGGCGATGCGGACCGGAAGGATGATTAGGGGGACGCCTCCCACCTGTGCCGTGGCTGCCCGTGACCTTGAACCAAGGGTCCAAGTGGGCGGGATGACGGTACCTGAAGGCTTTCCGCTGCGGGGCGGACCTGCACAAGGGCACCATTCGATCCCAACCCGGGGTTTGTATTTAGGCTCAAGGGTACCCTGGGCGGCCCTCGAACACCGCAGGAGGCGTC
>JBAUIG010000347.1:0-13664 GCA_049682735.1 Candidatus Macondimonas sp.
ACCGCCGAGACTGCGGCGCCGCTCCTGCAGATAGGTGGCCTCCGGGCTGTCCGATGGCGGACGGTAGAACGGAGCGTCGCCGATCTCGGCATCGGAGATGGGAATATTGAAGCGATCCCGGAAAGCCTTGAGCGCTTCCTCGCCCAACTTTTTCTGCTGATGGGTGATGTTCTGGCCTTCGCCGGCCTCGCCCATGCCATAGCCCTTGACAGTCTTGGCCAGGATCACCGTGGGCTGGCCAGTATGTTTCATGGCGGCGGCATAGGCGGCATAGACCTTGTGTGGATCGTGGCCCCCGCGATTGAGGCGCCAGATGTCCTGGTCCGTCATGCGTGAGACCAGGGCCTTGAGTTCGGGGTATTTGCCGAAGAAATGCTCGCGGGTGTAGGCGCCGCCCTTGGCCTTGTAGTTCTGATACTCCCCGTCCACCGCCTCTTCCATGCGCTGGCGCAGCAGGCCCTTGGTGTCGGCGGCCAGCAGCGGGTCCCAATAGGATCCCCAGATGACCTTGATGACGTTCCAGCCGGCGCCGCGGAAATCGCCTTCCAGTTCCTGGATGATCTTGCCGTTGCCGCGCACCGGGCCGTCCAGGCGCTGCAGGTTGCAGTTGACCACGAAGATCAGGTTGTCCAGTTTCTCGCGTCCGGCGAGGCCGATTGCGCCCAGGGATTCGGGTTCGTCCATCTCGCCGTCGCCGCAGAACACCCATACCTTGCGGTTGTCGGTCTCGGCCAGGCCGCGGTTCTGGAGATACTTCATGAAGCGTGCCTGATAGATGCCCATGATGGGGCCCAGGCCCATCGAGACGGTGGGGAATTGCCAGAAATCCGGCATCAGGCGCGGATGGGGATAGGACGACAGACCGGGCGCCAGCGCCTCCTGGCGGAAACGGTGCATCTCCTCCTTGTGGATGCGATGTTCCAGATAGGCGCGCGCATAGACCCCGGGAGTGCAGTGGCCCTGGATGTAGAGCAGATCGCCGCCATGGCCCTCGCTCGGGGCATGGAAAAAGTGGTTGAAGCCGACGTCGTAGAGCGTGGCGGCGGAGGCGAAGCTGGCGATATGACCGCCGATGCCGGCATTGACCTTGTTGGCCTTGACCACCATCGCCAAGGCATTCCAGCGCACCAGAGAGCGGATGCGCCATTCCATATCGGCATCACCGGGACTGCGTTCTTCCTCAGCGGGGGAGATGGTGTTGAGATAGGCAGTGTTGGGATTGAAGGGAATGTGCGCGCCGGAGCGGCGGGCCTGCTCGATCAGCGTTTCAAGCAGGAAATGGGCGCGTTCCGGACCTTCCCGTTCGATCACCGCGTTGAGCGCGTCCAGCCATTCCCGAGTTTCCTGGGCATCCACATCGGCGGGCTTGGCCATGGCATCTCCTTGGGCTGGCGGGGGAACTGGATCGCGTGCACCCGGCAAGGCGGGCTGAACCCGATAGTAGCGCCACCCTCATGACCATTGCCAGCCCGCCTGACGAGGCCGTGCGCCGTTGGCAAAGCGCAATACTCGCACCTGCGCGTAAAACCGTGCTGAGTGTTTGCTCAGTTGTCAGGACATGCCCGACCCAGTGGAATAGATTGATCGGCGCGGGTCGCGCTAGGCATGGCGTCGACAGAAATCAATGATCGCGGTATCGGCCTCGGGGACGCCCTTGCGCAGGCTGCGGTGGTGGCCGGGAATAAGCTTGGGATGCAGCTTGCAGTCGAAGAGCTGCCGCATACGCTTGATTCCGCGGCGCGACAGGGTGTCGATGCGGAAGAACAGCAATTCGACCGGTACGGGGAACCGGTCCCAGGATTTCATCTGCGGCTGTTCCACCAAGCGTCGAAATTCCGGATGTGTATCCCACCAGGCCCGCGTGGCCACATCCGTCTGCGGGAGGTAGGGATGACCGCAATGGCGGACGATTTTCTCCTGCATGCCGGGGCGACGGTAGTAGGGCAACAACAGACGGACAAAGAGGTTTTCAAATCCCGGCAGATACATCCCCAGGATCAATGCCGCCTGTACGGAAGGCGTGGCCTGGTGCTGCGCCGCCAGCAGCAGACCACCGGTCAACAGCAGCGAGCCGCCGCTCATGCCCACCAGCAACGGCGGCGTATGGGAATGGGCGCAGATGTGGGAAATGTCATCGATCAGCAGTGGCGGGTAGCCGTACCCACACTGGCCTTGGTAGCGATAGTGCACCTCCCACACCGAGCCGATCCCCGGCGTGGCCAGCATGCCGTGGATCAGATCGTCGCTGTAGGCGCCGCGCAAGGGATCGAACCCGCCAGGCGTGAGAAGTACCGGCCGGCCCTGGTCCGCCGCCGGGTTATCCCTGAGCGTGGTCTTGACGAAATACATGCCGCGCGGCTGGTAGCCCTGCCAGTGGGTGGCGTGCTCGCTGTGGAGCGCATCGGTTTCGCGCAGATGGTGGGCTAACGGTGCCGACTCATGGGGATCCGCTGGGACGACTGGGGTGCTTAGGCTCATGCTGAAGACTCTCTGATTTTATGCTCAAGGAGGCCAGGACTCTCGGATGAGATCGGCTGCTGAAGTCCTGTACTGAAGTTTTCAGGATAGGCGGCTCGGTGCTGGTTTGAGGGTTGATCCATATTATGAATTTTCTGGTTTCCCCGATTCGCAGCGGATCGGGGGATCAAAGCCCGATCCAGCGCGCCAGCCAGGGCAGGGCCATGGCCGTCAGCAGACCGGTCAGGCCAAGCCCCAGCGAGGCAAACGCCCCGGCCAGGGGGCTGATCTCGAAGGCCTTGGCGGTGCCGAGGCCGTGGGCGGCGACGCCCAGCGCAAAGCCCTGTACGGCGGGGTCGCGGATCTTCATCAGCCGATAGATGAGGGGCGCGAACAGACATCCCAATACGCCGGTCACCAGGACCAGGCCGGCGGCGAGGGACGGCGAGCCTCCCAGGCTTGCTGCGACACCCATGGCGATGGGCGTGGTCACCGACTTGGGCAGCAGCGAGTGCAAGCTGACCGGGGAGAGACCGAGCCAGGTGCCGAGCGTCCATGCGCTGGCTGCCGCCAGGCTTGCGCCCAGCATGAGCGCCACCGGCAACGCCCACCCCATGCGCCGGATGTGGTCGAGGTTGCGGTACAGCGGAACCGCGAGTGACACGGTGGCTGGCCCCAGCAGGAAATGGATGAAGGCTGCGCCGTCGAAATAGCGGGCGTAGTCCACATGCCCCACGATCAGCACCGTCATGATGAGCGCCATGGCACTGATGGCGGGGTGCAGCAATGCGGGTCGCCCGGTGAGGTGGTAGAGCCGCAGCGCCAGGGCATAGCTGCCCAGCGTCAGCAATAGCGCGCTGGGAATGGCCGTGGCTTGGCCGGCCCACAGCCAGGCCCACAAGGCGTTCAACGCTGCTTGCTTCGCAGCATGCGCGCCAGCGTCCAGGCCGTGACACACAGGGTGAGAAGCGTGCTGGCAGCCAAGGCGAGCAACAGCGGCCCGCCTTCGGCGCGCAGGACAACCGCATGGGTCATGAGGCCCACCCCGGCGGGGATGAACAACAAGGCGAGATGGCGCTGGATGAGGGCGCTCACCCGCTCCAGCTCGGCGGAAACACCGCGCCGGATCATCAGTGCGGCCAATAACAGGGCCATCCCGAGTACCGGGCCGGGCACGGGCAGTCCGGCAACATGAGCCAGGACCTCGCCGGCCAGGGTGAATCCCAGCAAGGTCAGCAGGGCGTGGAGGCCATCCATAAGGCCCTCTCCGGTCAGCGTTTTGCGGGGCGGACCAGGTGGGTCATGGTGCCGAAGGCTTTGAGCCGCAGGCTGTCCGCGCCGAAGATTTGCACCAGATTGTGGGTCAGGCCGTCTTCGCGGCGCAGGCTCTGGGCATGCGCCACCAGGGCTTCACCCGCCGCCGGCTCGCAGAAAGCGGTCTGGATGCTGAGTGTCACCGCCATGCCGAGATCGGTGGCGAGTGAGCAACCGGCGCCGCCGCCCGTATTATCAAGCAGGGTCAGTATTTGACCCGGCGCGACCTGTCCGGCCCAATCGTCCTGTTCCTCGATGATTTCCTGGCGCATCAGGCACAGGCCATCCCCCATCCATTCGGTGATGCATCCTGGATGGGCGCGGCCCATGGCCTGGTTGAAGAGCTTGACCATCGGCGCGAAACGGTTGGTGGCGGCATCCGAGGGTTGGGGCAGGGCGGGTAGCGTGCCTTCCGGCTGATTGGGATGGCTGATGGCCGCGCCGGAGGGGGCATTGCGGAACACCACGTGAGCACGGGCGATGGCTGTGCCGGCTTCATTGCGAGCTTCCACAGCCACGAAACTGAACTCGCGGGTGCGGCGCGACAACTCGGCCACGGCGGTCAAAGCCTCCCGGCCGCCACCGGTCAGGTAGGAAATCTGGAAATCCAGCGTCTGCGGCAGCGGGTCGGTGGCCTGCTCCGATTGCCCCCAGACCAGGAGCTTGGCGGCATCATGAAGGAAGCTGGCCAGCATGCCACCATGGGTGCGACCCGACATGTTCATGTTGCTGGCGCGGTAGGGGAGACTCACCTCAAGTGAGCGGGAAGATTCCCGCCAGGCAAGCGGTTCGACGCCAAGTCGTGCGCCCCACGGGTCATTGGCATAACGGGTCTTGAGGGTTTCCACGGTGAGCATGAGGACGCCTGTTTGAGGTAAGGGTAAATCGCTTATGGTAATAAATTGGAAATGAAAGATTAAGCCAATCAATCTTCGATTGTTCGGAGGGAGTTCCCGATGCCCGACAGAATGACGGAACCGCGTTCAGTCTCGGCCGTGGGTCAGTTCCTGCAGTTTCAAACCCGTTCCTTCTCTCTCCCGGACGGGACCTCGGTGCTGATGGACTGGGTCGGCCATCCCGGTGCGGCGGCCGTGGTGGCGGTCGATGGCGACGGACGGATCTGCCTGTTGCGCCAGTACCGGCCGATCATGGGCGCTTGGATGTGGGAGATTCCGGCGGGTAAGCGCGATGCGGGCGAGGCGCCCGAGGTTGCGGCGCGGCGCGAGCTGGCGGAGGAGACGGGCCTGACGGCGCGCGAATGGGGGGATCTGGGGCCGATCTGGCCGAGTCCGGGATTTTGCGATGAAGTGATTCATCTGTTCAGCGCCCGGGAACTGACATGTGGCCCGGCGCATCCGGAGAGCCACGAACACCTGGAGGTCCATTGGTTCGATCCAGCCGCCTTGAGCGCCATGCTCCGCTCAGGGGAACTCGTGGACAGCAAAACTCTGGCCGCCCTGCTGCGGGCAGCGCTGGCCGGGGTTTTGCCGATGCCTGGGATTTAGCTCTGGTAAACGCCAAGACGGCGCGGCAACCACCAGATGAAGCCGAAGATCAGGGTCTTGGCAATCACCGTCAGGGGCGGAACATTCATGCCCTTCAGGGCAATGAACGCCGCGACCAGTTCTCCCACATGGATGACCAGTACGATCCCCCAGAGCACCACCACGGGATGGTCAGCGTTGCCCGTGAGCAGCAAGACCAGCGCGAGCAGGTGAAACAGGACAATGGCCACGCCTTGGGCCAGCCAGAATGAACGAGAGTGCAGCATGGGTCCCTTCCTTGAGACAGCAAAAGAGGGCTTGGTAAAGCGGCGATAGGATAGCAGACGAATGCGCCGATCACTTACTCGCCGACGGCGATTCGCGCTTCCTTGCCCTGGCCATTGATGGAATAGAGCACCACGGGCCGGCGCCAGATGCCGTGCATGTATTCCAGTACCTTGCGTGCGGATTCGACATCCAGACCGCGCTTGTCCAGGGCATGATCCTGTTGCAGCACCAAGGTGCCGTCCCGGCGCATTTCGCGGACCTCCACATGGGGCGCACCAAAATGGTACTTGGGCGCCAGCAGGGATTCCTTCAGCACATCCAGATCCCAATCGCTGACCGTGGCCTCCCGCCCGCGGCGGCGGGTGGTGTACTGGAACAGCCCCAGGCGCCGGGCCAATTCCTCGTCGAGGTAATTGCGGACGAAGCCGAAGTCATCCTCGGTCGCCATGATGCGCCGCGCGGCCGCCATCCCGTGGTGCTCTATGATGTGTTCCCACAGGCAGAAGCCCAGATGATAGGGGTTGACCTGCAGGGAAACCTGCGCCTCGCCGGCATAGGGACGCACCACATCGGAGTGGGTCTTGATGGCATCGACATACAACTCGGACGGCAGGAAGCGGGCCTCGCGCAACAGTCGGGCATGCCAGTAGGAAGCCCAGCCTTCGTTCATGATCTGGCAGGCGAAAATGGGCTGGAAATAGAACGATTCTTCCCGCACCGCCAGCAGGATGTCGCGTTCCCAGCCTTCCAGATCCGGCGCGTACTGGGCGATGAACCAGAGCAGGTCGCTTTCGGGATTGGGCGGAATCGGGGCGTGGATGGGCCCGCGCGCTGGTGCGGGGGCGTTGCCGGGAAGGTGGGCGAAACGGTCGCGGAAGCCCACCGTATCGGCGCTTGGCGCACTGACTGGCGCGGCGGGTAGATCGGCGTAACGGGCGCGGCGCAGGTCCTGGTGGATGTCGATGTGTTGCTCGAGGGCAAACGCGGCGTCCAGCACACGCTCGACCGCTTCCATGCCGTGCTGTTCGATGGCCTCGGTGATGCGTTGGGCGTGATTGGCGGCCTGTTCGACGATGTGATAGCCGGCCTGCTCCTGCACGCGCCGAAACAGCAGGTTGTTCTTGCTGAAGTCGGCGTGGCCCAGCACATGGGCGGTGACCAGGATGTTTTCGGTTTCCCGGTTTGTGTCCGCCAGATAGGCATGCCCCGGATTGCCGGGGATCACCACCTCGAAGATATGGGAATGGCCCATGCGGTGCTGGATCAATTGATAAATGTAGCGCACCCCGAAAGACCAGTGCGGCATGCGCACCGGCAGGCCATAGACCGCCACTTCCATCATGAAGCTGGGCGGCACTTGTTCGAATTGCACCGGAAAATAGTCCAGGCCATAGGATTGGGCGAGGGCTTCGATTTCGACCTGATAACTCAGGGGACGATAACTCATGGCGCGAATCTCCCTCAGGCGGCTTGGGAATGGACGCCGAAGAAGGTGCGGATCGCCGCCCAGATGTCTTCTTCCTGGGTCAGGGAAAAGCGCGCCCCTTGCTGCGGGTCGGGAATGGCTTCATCGAAGACCCGTGAGGTTTCCAGATAGCGCTGTATGGGGCTGGGTGAGGCGACCTCCACATAGCCGCAGAAATTGGCCAGATTCGCCAACTGTTGCAGGCTCTCCACCGCATGGGGGTGATCGTCCTGGAAGTTCTCCCCGTCGGAGGCATAGAAGAAATAAATGTTGTATTGCGCCGGTGGGTAGCGATCCTGGATGATCTCCAGCGCCTTGCGGTAGCAGGTGGACGCCACGGTTCCGCCCTGGCCGCTGACCTGGAAGAACTCTTCTTCGCTGAACTCCCAGGCCTCCACGGTATGACCGATGAACACGGCTTCCAACTGGCTGTAGCGCCGCCGTACGCCCTGCAGTGCCCAGAAAAAGAAGGTCTTGGCCAGGACCCGTTCCCGTTCACCCATGGAGCTGGAGGCGTCGAGGCCGAACAGGACCACGGCCTGCGTGTTGGGTTTGGGCCGCTTCTTGAGCTGGCGATAGCGCAGATCATCGTTGGTGAAGGGGGCCGCTGGCGCCGGCTGCACGGCCCGCCGCTTGATGGCTTCCTTCATGGTGCGGCGACGATCCAGGCGGGCGCGGGCGCCGCGTTTGTCCCAGCCTTCCCGTGCCCACTCCTCTTCATTCATGACACTGCTGGCCCGGGGCTCCAGTTCGGGTAATTTCAGCTCCTCCCAGATCCAGTCGACGATTTCATCGACCTTCATTTCCACCACGAACTCCACGCCGCCCTGGTCATTGCCGCCGCCCGATTCCTCGCCGGTGCCCGGCTGGGGGGCGGGCGATCCGAGCGTGTCCCCGGGCTTGACCTTGCCTTGGCCGACCCCGGATTGCTCCTGATCGCGGCTGAGCTTGAAACGGTGGTGTTCGAGGAAACGCACCGGCATGCGCACGCGCCGATTTGCATCGGTGGACAGGATGTCGGCCTCGGCAATCAGGCGCGGCAATTGTTCCCGTACCGAGGCCCGGATTTTGGCGTTATGCCGCAACCAGTCGCGGGCGCCCCGGGAAAAGAGGTCATACCAAAGATGCTCATGATGGTCGGGCATTGAACTCCCCCGTTGGTTTTGGCCGCCGGGTCCTCCTGAGTGGCTGGATGGACGGTTCGCGATGGTCTTGCGTCCAGATGATCCTTAAACATATCCATTCAAGAAACAGGCCATCGTGCGCGGCCTTATTCTTGGGACAAGAGGGTGGTGACGTAGTTCAAGGCTTCCTCAGCGCTGTAGTCGTCGTAGCCATATTCGGCCACCAGCCGCGCCTGGACCGTGGTGATCTTCTTGCGCGCCTCGTCATCCGGTCGGGTCGTCGAACTCACCAGTCGGAGCACATCGCGGCGTTCCTCGAACAGGTATTGCTCGATGGCCTCGTGCAGGCGCGCGTGGCTGTCGAGGGTGAACTTGTCACCCTGTTTGTAGGCCACCATCGCCTTGCGCACCACTTCCTGGCGGAAGGACTCCTTGCCCGAATCGGAAATCTTGATCTTCTCCTCCACCTGCCGCAGGAAGCGCTCATCGGGCTTGCGCTTCTCGCCGGTGACCGGGTCGGTGACCTCGCGCCGGTCCAGCATGGCTTCCACCTCGTCCAGGTATTTGTCGAGCAGGCCCTGGGCTTCCTGCTCGAAGGAAGCGAACAGGGCCTTGTGGACGTCCTGCTTGACCCAGCGGTTGTAGAAGTCCTTGCGCGCGCTGACCAGGAAATCGATCCAGCGCCGTTTCTGCTTGGGGTCCATGCGGGCGTCGGAATCGATGGCGTCCTTGATCGCCAGCAGCACTTCCATGGTGGTCAGGCTGTACACCTTGTTGCGGACGATGGCGTTGGACAGGGCATTGATGACAAAGCGCGGGCTGACGCCGGAGAGTCCTTCCTCGGGATGATCGGCATGCATGCGCTCCGTCTCGCTGCCGCCCATGCCTTCGACATTTTCTCCGGCGTACAGGCGGGCTTTTTGCACTGGATCGAGGTTTTCCGTGTCCTCCAGCCGGGTGAGGATGGCGAATACGGCGGCCACCTGCAGGGCATGGGGATCGATATGCACATTGTAGAAGGCGCTGGCACCGGCGATCAGCTTGCGATAGATCTGCGCTTCGTCCCGATAGTTGAGTGTATAGGGCACCTGGACGATGACCATGCGGTCGAGCAGGGCTTCGTTTTCCTTTTCCTGGATGAACTTGTGGAATTCCGCCAGGTTGGTATGGGCAATGATGGTCTCGTCCAGGTAGATCAAGGGGAAACGGGATACCTTGACGTTTTTTTCCTGGGTCAAGGTCAAGAGCAGGTAGAGAAATTCCCGTTTCACCTTCAGGATTTCGATCATTTCCAGCATGCCGCGGCTGGCGGCATAGACTGCTCCCGACCAGGACCAGGCGCGCGGATCGCCTTCGTCGCCGATTTCGGCGACCTTGGACAGGTCGACCGAGCCCACCAGGTCGGCGATGTCGGCGGTGGTGGGATCGTGGGGCGCGTAGGTGCCCACGCCCATGCGATCGGCTTCCGCAAGAAAAATGCGTTCCACCGGAAACTGCATGAAATCGCCGGAGAATTCCCGTTCCAGGCGCTCCCGTGTAAAGGGGGAAACCTCGCCGGTGATCTCGATCCCATAGGTCTCCCGGAACGAGGGGCGCAGGCTATGGGGAATGAGGTTGAGCGGATTGCCGTGCACCGGACAGCCTTCCAGGGCATAGAGCGCCCCCTCGTCGGTGTGGCTGTATTCCTCCAGACCCCGTTTGATCAGGATGACCAGGCTGGACTTGCCACCCGAGGGTGGACCCAGCAGCAACAGCAAGCGACGCCCTACTTCGGTGCCGGCGCTCGCCGCCTTGAAGTAGTCCACCACCCGGCCCAGGGCGGCATCGACGCCGTATAGCTCCTGCTGGAACAGGCCGGTCGGCGCGGAGTCGGGAGACTCGTCCCCAGTGAGCTTGCGATGTTTCCAGCGCAGCATGTCCCACATGTACTGATGGCTGTTGCGGGCCAGCAGATGAGGCGTTGCAGGCAGCACTTCGCCGAGGAATTGGCGTAGGTTGCCGCGCCAGCGGATCGCCTTGTGTTCCCGGGAATAAGCTTCCAGGGAAGCAATCAGGGCGCGTGAATCAGATTCGGTGGGCTTGCTTGGCATACAGGGTCTCCTGGCGCGGGCATGCCGCAATGGCATGGCCTGTTGGATGCTTTATCTGCCGGGATGTTCCGAAAACTCAAGGGATCAATGCGCCATTTCAGTGCGCAATGTTCCGGGTCCAGATACCCATGGCAGTGACCTCATTCAAAACATCGACTGGGGCGGCGTGGGGTTGAGCCACAGGTTCGTACCCGTAATCGCTGCTGGCGCTGGCTGGCGACAGGAAAGTGCATACGGAGACGGCCCCTACGGTCGGAAAGCAATCTTTGGGCCATCAATTGTGCGTCGCGATGAATGTACTCGCGGGGATCCTAAAGATCCGCCCGGCCGCGCCCGTTAACCTGTTCAAGCGCGACCTTCTAATGGCGTTGAGGTGCGAATTGGACAAGCCCGTGGAAACAAAAGATCTTGACCGCAAGCGTCGCGTGGCACGCCGGGCTACTCTGATGAGCTTGCCCGTCTGGTTGGCCATCGCTGTATTGCAGGTTCTGGCCGAGCGATATGGCCTGACGGGCCTGGGCTGGGATGAAAGCGCTCCTCTATACGGAGGGGTGATCATGATTGTCTTCGCGCATTACCTGTATTTCAGTACCCCCTTGTGTCTGCGAACGGGAGTTTCTTTCGGCACGGTCGGGATCATCAGCGTTTCGGCGCATTCCGTGCTGGTGGTGGCCTTCCTTTTCCTGGACCGGTTCAGCTATCTCTCGGTGTTGTTACTGGCAATGGCCGCGCCGGCCGGACCTGCCTTTCTGGGGATGAATTTCGGTTTTCGGCCCACCTTGGCGATGGGGATCGGCATGTGTGGGGTGTTGGCTTTGGCTTACCTGGTGTTGCCGCCTTCACCATGGACCTTGTCTCCCCCTGAGTTTTTTCTGTTCCTGACGATTGTCTTGGTGAGCTGGACGATTGGATCAGCGGTCAACGGCATCAATATCCGCAAGAAATACATGATCCTGGATTTATTCCGGCAGCAACAGGCAGCGACCGACATCATCCGGGACCAGAAAACACGGCTCGATGATCGCGCGGCTGAACTGGAACAGGCCAACACGACCCTCAAGCAGATGTCCATGGTGGATGGCTTGACCCATGTGGCCAATCGCCGGCGATTTGATGAAGCCATGGGAGAAGAATGGGGCCGCCGACAGCGCGCCGTGGTGAGCCGCGAACCGGCCCGCAAGCCGATCGATCCCGAGGCGCTGGCGCTGATATTCATCGATGTGGATCATTTCAAGGCCTATAACGACCATTACGGCCATGTGGCCGGGGATGAATGCCTGCGGCGGATTGCCCAAGCCATCATCGGCGCGGTAAACCGTGCCACCGACCTGGTGGCTCGTTATGGTGGTGAGGAATTTGCGGTACTGATGCCGGGGACGCCAGCGGACGGCGCTATGGTGGTGGCCGAGCGGATGCGTCGTGCGGTAGAGGGTCTTGCCATTCCCCACGCCGGCTCTACGGCCAGCGACTGCGTCACCATAAGCCTTGGCGTGGTTGCGACCGGCGGGGAAAATCCGGTCAATCCGCAGGCCTTGCTGGAGCGGGCCGATGCGGCCCTGTATGAAGCCAAGCGCGAAGGGCGCAATCGCTGGGTGATCGCTGGCACTGTCGCGGGTGTCGCATGAAGACTTCCATGCAGGCTGCGGCGAGCTTGGCAGCCGATACGGCGTTACCTGAAATGTCCCTGCAGGAGATGGGTATCAGTCCCCAGGCGGAGCGGGAGTTGCGGCGCCGTCGCGAAGCCTTAAGCGGTATCCCTTACGCGCTGCTGATCTGGGCGATGCTGTTTGGTCTGGCGGTGGTTGCGCGGCGATATGGTCTGATCCAGCTGTCGCTCCCGGCTCAGCATGGTCTGATGATTATCGTTTCAATCTGGCTTCTGAGTCAGTATCTGTATTTTCGCACCGCCCTTTACCGGCGCTTCCCCTGGTCCATGGGCACGGCGGACCTGGCATTTACCCTCGGGCATATGACCTGCGCGTTGGCCGTGGTTCTGTTGGATGGCGTTTCATTGTTCGGCGCCATGCTGATGATGTTACTGGCACCAACGGCTACGGCTTTCCTCGGGCTCAATGTGGGATTTGCACCGACCCTGCTGACCGGCTGTGCGGTACAAATCGGTATCTTGCTGGCCTATCTCTTTCTTGCGCCTGCCACGGCCATATCGCCGATTCTGTTCGGGTTTTTCTGGGCAGCGTGGTGGGTGAGCTGGCTGATCGGTGCCATCGCCAACGGTCATCAGCAAACCATCAAACGGCGGATCACCGTCTTATTGCGCCAGCAGCGGGAAAACCACGCCTTGATCTGGGAGCAAACAGAGGCCCTGGATGAAAAGGGACGCGCCCTGGAAACCGCCAACGCACGTTTGCATCAGCTCTCGATGATCGACGGGCTGACCCATGTCGCCAATCGACGGCGCTTTGATGAATCCTTACGCGAGGAGTGGCGGCGCGCCCAACGTGCGACCGGTGATCGCATAACGGATCGCAATAGCACTGCGCATGAACATATGGCGCTGTTGCTTATCGATATCGACTATTTCAAGCAGTACAACGACCATTACGGGCATCTTGCCGGCGATGCCTGTCTGCAGGAAGTGGCCCAGCTGATCAGTGGCGGCATTCGACGCAGCGGTGATCTGGTGGCGCGCTATGGCGGCGAGGAATTTGCTGTGCTGCTCCCGGCCACGCCCCTGGCGGGCGCGTTTGGCGTGGCAGAGCGCATTCGCCAGGCCATCTGGCAGCGGGCACTGCCCCATGAGGCCTCTCCGTTGGGTCGCGTGACCATTTGCATTGGAGTGGCGGATACCCAGGGAACAGGCTGCGCCGGTGAAACGGATTTGATCCGCCTGGCTGACGCGGCGCTCTATGCTGCCAAGAAGAATGGCCGCAATCAGGCCATGCAGGCGCTGTTCGAGGGTTCTGTTCCCGTCCGGATCTAGGCAATTGGATCAGTGACGATGGATTGTGCCTGGTCACGCCACACGGCTGGAGGCATGGCCGAGGGGTGCGCCTCGCTACCAAAGAGAGGCCCTCGCATCAGGATGACCCAATCGATCAAGGCGTGCCAGGGGAGTCGTCTTCGATGTCCCCGGCGCTGTCCAGGGAGAGTAAACGTGGCGGCGCCATGGTGGCGACTTGCTGGGCCTCCCAGGCCCGGAAGACCGACAGATCATGCTCGATCTGGCGCAGGACCAGGGTCAAGACTGCGAGGTCATCGATGAACCCGATCGTGACCAGAAAGTCCGGGATCGCATCAATAGGCGAAACGAAGTACACCAGACCAGCGGTCATGGCCAGCAGTGTGCGATACGGAATAAGACGATAACTGCCGCGGGCGTAGGCCTGCAACAGGCGGATCGCGGTCTCGAGCGCCTCGGCGATCTCGGCAAAGGCGGGATAGCGGGTTAGGGCAGTCGCGAGTGTCGAGGCCGCGCTCCCGG
>JBAUIG010000348.1:0-4281 GCA_049682735.1 Candidatus Macondimonas sp.
CACGGCCGAAGACGAACCCGGCAACTGGATGCTGCATGGCCGCACCTATGGCGAGGATCGCTACAGCCCCCTGAAGCAGATCAACGACAAGACCGTGGCCAACCTGGGGCTGGCCTGGGCCTGGGAAACCGGTACCAATCGCGGTCTGGAAGCGACTCCGATCGTGGTAGACGGGGTCATGTATGTGACGGGCTCCTGGAGCGAGGTGTATGCCCTGGACGCCCGCACGGGCAAGCTGTTATGGCGCAATGACCTGAACGTCGACAAGACACGCGGACAGTATGCCTGTTGCGATGTGGTCAACCGCGGCGCGGCGGTATGGAACGGCAAGGTTTACGTGGGCACCATCGACGGTCGCCTGGTGGCTCTGGACGCAATCACAGGGGACATCGTCTGGGATGTGCTCACCATCGACAAGTTGCGCCCCTACACCATTACCGGCGCCCCGCGCATCGTCAAGGGCAAAGTGATCATCGGCAACGGCGGCGCTGAATACGGTGTACGGGGTTATATCACCGCATACGATGCCGAAACCGGCGCTCAGCAGTGGCGCTTCTACACAGTGCCCGGAAATCCAGCCAATGGATTCGAAAGCAAGGCCATGGAAATGGCTGCCGAAACTTGGGGGGGCGGCCCCTGGTGGGAGATCGGCGGCGGTGGCACCGTCTGGGATTCGATGGCCTACGATCCCGAACTGGATCTGTTGTACATCGGTGTTGGCAACGGCTCCCCCTGGAACAAGCACATCCGTTCCCCGGCCGGCGGTGACAATCTGTTCCTGTCCTCCATCGTGGCCATCAAGCCCGAGACCGGCGAGTATGTCTGGCATTACCAGACGACCCCCGGAGAGGGCTGGGACTATACCGCGACCCAGCATATTGTCCTGGCGGATCTCACCATTGAGGGCCAGCAGCGCAAGGTGCTGATGCAGGCACCCAAGAATGGTTTTTTCTACGTCATCGATCGGGAGACGGGGAAATTCATTTCCGCCAACAACTATGTGCCGGTCTCCTGGGCCAAGCGCGTCGATCCGGAAACAGGACGACCGGAACAGACCAACAATTCGTATGAAAAATGGCCCAAGCTGCAGTTGCCGTCCCCT
Source organism: Candidatus Macondimonas sp. (assembly GCA_049682735.1). GTDB lineage: Bacteria > Pseudomonadota > Gammaproteobacteria > UBA5335 > UBA5335 > Macondimonas. The sequence continues at coordinate 1,103 of JBAUIG010000348.1, forward strand.
TTGGGCGGACACAACTGGATGCCCATGTGCCTGAGCCGGGATACAGGCTATGTCTATATCCCGAGCCAGGAAACGGCCATGCTCTATGACAACGACACGGAGTTCGAGTACATCCCGGGATACTGGAATACCGGAATGAAGGTGATGAAGGATGTCGTCTTTCCGGCCTGGATCGATCATGACCTGGTCATGGTGCTGGGTGCCAAGTCTGCCAAGGGCTACCTGCAGGCCTGGGATCCGATCAACCAGCGTCAGGTCTGGAAGGTCGAGCACGAGGGGCTGTGGAATGGCGGTCTGTTGTGCACGGGCGGCAACTTGGTCCTGCAGGGGAACGGTCAGGGCTATTTCGCGGCCTATGCCGCTGATACTGGCCACAAGCTGTGGGACTTCGACGCCCAGAATGGCATTGTGGCGCCGCCCATCACCTATGAGATCGACGGTGAGCAGTACGTATCAGTGCTGGCGGGTTGGGGAGGTTCTGTAGGGCTCTCTTTCAACCCCGTCGGAAATCCCAGGGAAAATATGTACCGCTATGGTCGTGTGCTGACCTTCAAGCTCAATGGCAAGGCGCAGCTTCCGCCCATCCAGGTGGAGAAACAACTTCCCGAACCGGCGGACCTGAAGTCGGATGCCATGTTGATTGCCAAGGGCGACAAGCTCTACCATCACAACTGTGTCTATTGTCATGGACCGGGGGCCATTGGTAACCCCAACATGAAGGACCTGCGCTACATGACGGCCCAGGACCACGAGAACTTCATCGCCGTCGTGCTGGGCGGAAGCCATGTCCAAAAGACGGGCATGATTGGCTTTGCCGATCACCTCTCGGTGGAGGACGCCCAGGCCATTCATGCCTATCTGAACAAGATCAATGAAAATACCTTGGAACGAGAGAAGGCCTCCAGCTTCTGGAAATCACTGAAAGGCATGATCTACAGCATCTTGGGCGCCATTACCAGTTTCTTGGTTACCCTGTTCAATTGGGTCATGAACCGCGGCTCCTAAAGTTCGTCACAAGCGCAACCTCTTTCAACGCCGGGCGATCCCCGGCGTTTTTTGTTGGCTATGAAAGTCATGACGACATGAACGGTAGGGCGGTAATGGCCGAGGGGATCAAGCCAGGCGAGCGCGCACCCAGTCCGTGACGCTGGCGAGCGCTTCGCTGAGGCGACTGGGATCGGTTCCGCCCGCCTGGGCCATGTCGGGCCGGCCGCCCCCCTTGCCGCCTACTTGTTGGGCAACGAAATTCACCAGATCACCTGCCTTGACACGATCGGTCAAATCCGCCGTGACACCAGCCACCAGACTGACCTTGGACTCATTTACGGACGCGAGCACGATGGCTGCCGTACCCAGTCGGTCGCGTAGCTTGTCCAATGTTTCCCGCAAGGCTTTGGCATCCACGCCATCCAATCGCGCCGCCAGCACCTGCGCCTCTGCCACGGTTACAGCCTCCGCGGCCAGATCCCCTCCCTGACTGGCTGCAAGCCGCGAGGTCATGCGGGCCAGCTCCCGCTCGGCAGTCTTGAGTTGATCCTGCAGTTGGATGATCCGCGCCGGCAATTCAGCGGGCCCGGTCTTGAGCAGTCCGGCAGCCTGCTGCAGTAATGCCAGTTGGGCGCCGACGAAAGCCAGGGCGACATCCCCGGTCACCGCTTCCACCCGTCGTACCCCGGCGGCCACGCCGGATTCACTCGTGATCTTGAACAGGCCAATGTCTCCGGTCCGGGAGACGTGGGTGCCGCCGCACAGTTCGCAAGAACCGCCGATGTCCAGCACCCGCACAGTGTCTCCGTACTTTTCTCCGAACAGCATGACGGCGCCGCTTTGGCGTGCTTCTTCCAGCGGCAGCACCCGCACTCGGGTCGGCAGGTTGGCCAACACCTCGGCATTGACCAGCACTTCGATGCGACCGATTTCCTCTGCAGTGAGTGGCGCGGGATGCGAAAAATCAAAGCGGGTCTTGTCGGCGTCCACCAGCGAGCCTTTCTGCTGCACATGGGGACCGAGAACTTCGCGCAGTGCCTTGTGCAACAGGTGGGTGGCGGAATGGTGGCGCATGGTGCGCTGGCGGCGTGCGCCATCCACCTGTGCCGTTATGACATCACCCAGTCGCAGCGTGCCCTCGGCGAGATGCCCTGTATGTCCGAAGACATCGCCCTGGATTTTCTGCGTGTCGCGTACCGTGAATCGCAAACCCCCAGCCGTCAATTCGCCCGCGTCGCCCGCCTGACCACCGGATTCGGCGTAGAACGGTGTCCGATCGAGTACCACGATCCCTTCCTGGCCGGCAGTCAGCGTGGGCACCGCAGTGCCAGCGTGATAAAGCGCCAGCACCTTAGCGTCATCCACCGCCAGAGCGTCATAACCCTGGAATACCGTGGCCGCGCCGGCATATTCCAAGGCGGCGTCCATCCGGAACCGGCCAGCCGCCCGCGCCTGCTCGCGCTGGCGGCCCATGGCCGCCTCGAATCCTGCCAGATCCACCGCAACGCCATATTCGCGGCAAACATCCTGCGTCAGGTCCAAGGGAAAACCGTAAGTGTCGTGCAGTTTGAACGCCGTCTCGCCGTTCAACTGACCACCGTTTTCGGACAGCATCCGCAGTTCATCATCCAGCATGGCCATGCCGAATTCGAGCGTCTCGAAGAAGCGTTCTTCTTCCTGACGCAAGATCGCCACGACACGTGCCTCGGTCGCCGCCAGCTCGGGATAGGCCTGCCCCATCTCGGCGACCAGATCCGGCACCAGTCGATGGAAGAACGGCTGACGCACGCCCAGCTTGTAACCATGGCGCACTGCCCGGCGCACGATGCGCCGCAGCACATAACCCCGCCCCTCATTCCCAGGAATGACACCGTCGGTGATCAGAAACGCGCAGGCGCGCACATGGTCGGCCAGCACACGCAGCGACGGATTGTCCAGATCCGACGCGCCGGTTTCCCGCTCGGCAGCCTGGACGAGGCGCCGGAACAAGTCGATGTCGTAGTTGCTGTGGACGCCCTGCAGCACAGCGGCCAGCCGCTCCAGACCCATGCCGGTGTCCACCGAGGGCTTGGGCAGGGGATGGAGCGCGCCTTGCTCATCGCGCTCGTACTGCATGAACACCAGGTTCCAGATTTCGATATAGCGATCGCCATCTTCCTCCGGGCTGCCCGGCGGGCCGCCCACGACAGTGG
>JBAUIG010000349.1:0-2466 GCA_049682735.1 Candidatus Macondimonas sp.
CTTTCATACGCATAGGATTTCTCGGGCTTCACCGCGTCCACATAGGTCCCCCTCCCTTCCACCGGCCAGTCCGGCGGAATGGCGAACTGCATCACCACATCCCAGCCCCGGCCACTTTCGACCCAGAGCCAGGTGGCATCGGGAATGCGGATGTCGAGTTGCTTTTCCTCCGGGGTAATCACGCCATCGACCGCGTGGTATTTTCCGCTGGGATTGACGGCTGAAACGAAGCGCCCACCTTTCATGCTGTTCATGTCCAGGGCGATGTCGATCAAGGGCTTGTTGAGCACTCGGGTGAGGATCTCGCCGCCGGGGATATGCAGCTTGACGGGCAGGGTGATGCCTTGGTCGTAGACCGTCATGTCGGTCAGGATGCGAAACACTGGGATTCCGGCGACAACCACCCAGATCTTGAGTTTGAGCACTTCCCGCACCGGACCATGCTTGACGCCGGCCAGTTCAGCCTGAAGGTTGCGAATGTCAACCGTCACCCGCGGCCAAGGCATCATGACCCCAGTGGAAATTTCCATGATCAGCGTGTCCAGCACCCGATGCGTGGGCGTGGGTCCCGCGTTGGCACGGAAGTCCTCGAACATCAGGATGTTCTTGGGGTTGTTGCGAAAGTTGAAGAACGTGGCATCCAGGGCCCATTTTTTCGGGTCGTACTGGACGTAGTCGCTGGAGTCGCGCAGGGAGGAACCCTCGGCAACATAGGCATAGCGGGTTTTGCCGTTATAGGTGTACTTGAGTTCCTGGACAATGCGCCCATCGGCCAGGCGATGGACCGCAGGATCGAGGCGTTCACTGCCTGTGTCGCGGTACATGAAGACGAGTTCATCGTCCGCGTCGAATACCCCCTCGGTCCCCTTGATCTTGCCCGACACGCCGGATTCATAGATCCAGCCATCCTCATCATGCTCATCGATCTGGAACGGAATGGGCGCCAGCTTGCCTGCCCGCACCGACACGACCGACAGGGTATCGATGCGTTTGCCCGCCAGCTGCGGGCTTTGATTGGCCTTGACTGTTGTGGCATAGACCCAGGTGTAATGATCCAGGTCCATTGCCTGCACCATCTGATCCCATTGCGCTGTGCTGAGGCGGAAAGAAAGCTCCCTGTCCCTAGCCAGCAGACTGGGCTCCGCCTTTAGACGCGTCACGAACTGGTCGAAAGCTTCGCCCTTGAGACTGTCATAGGGTGCTGGCGCCACCCCCCAAGCCGTTCCCATCCACGCCATGAGGCAGCCGGCGAGTAGCGGCCGGATGCTTGTTCCTATCCTGCGCATGATGTCTCCTCCATGATGTCGTTATGCGCGGCCGGAATCCGGCCGGAGGGTTCTCCCCCCAAGCAATTCAAGATCATGGCGCGAGGAACGCAAGCGCTTAGCACCAATGCTGCCATTTAGTCAAGAGACACTAGAAAGTGGTGAGTGCTGGAGTTATCTGAGTCGCAGGCCGGGCTGCGCATCCGCCGTGATGGGGCGCCTGCTCTCGGGTTCAGGCGTTTAGAGGCGCTGCATGGATATGCTTCACTCGTTGCGCCATTTCTTTGCTGATCCAGATGGGCGTGAGCGGAAAGGAGGCTCGCCAGCCCTTGGGGCAGGTGCATGGCCTTCACCGGCCTTGGTCTCTTTTCCGAATGCGGCGATCATGGGTTTTTGCGAGGCGTCATCACGGCGCCGCTGGCCGCAACCGAAGCCACAGCTACCAGAATCAACGCCAGCACGATGGCTGCCCCGGCCGGCAGGTCGAACAGTCCTGACGCAAGCAGGCCCAGGGCATAGCCGGCGGCACCGAGCGCATAGGCGCGCCGTAACCGGCCACCGGACACCAGCGCTGGCACGATCAGGCTGGCGAACACCAGATACACGCCGACCACCTGCACCGAGGCGGTGATGGTGATCGCGAACAGCTGATAGAAACCCAGTGGCGAGTTTTTCAGGCGCAGGCCGAACCAGGCGACCAGCACGCCGGCCGTGATCAAGGCCAGCGGCAGCAGGCCGGCCCAGGTGGTCCACAGGATTTGCCCCACCAGCAGCTCCTGCAGATGCTCGCCGGCGTGCGGGTCGTGGCTCATCAGCACGATGGCGGCGCAGGCCGCCGCCACGAAGCTGACGCCGATCACTGCTTCCAGGTGCGCCGGGTTTTTCTTCTCCATCCAGCGCAGGCACAGCGCGCCGGCCAGGGCGGCGATCACCGCGCTGAGCTGAGTGCGCCAGCCGTTCACCTCGAAGCCGAGCGTGCTGGCAATGACGATGCCCAGCCCTGCGATCTGCGCGATGGCGAGATCAATGAAGATGATCCCCCGGCGCAGCACCTCCATGCCCAGTGGCACATGGCTGGCCAACACCAGCAGGCCGGCGGCGAAAGCCGGCAGCAGGATGCTGGGTTGCAGTCCGTCGAGGGTCATGGCGCGGCCTGCAACAGGCGAGCAAGCGTGTCGTCGAACAGACCGAACAAATCCTT
>JBAUIG010000350.1:0-5436 GCA_049682735.1 Candidatus Macondimonas sp.
TCACATAGCGCATCCGGCGACCCAATTCGTTAAGGTCTTCGATGACTATCCGCTGGCTGAGCTGCGCGAATTCATCGATTGGAAGCCCTTCTTCATCAGCTGGGAGCTGAAAGGTCGTTATCCGGACCTGCTGCACAATCCCGCCACTGGCGAGGCGGCGCGCCGGCTGTGGGACGATGCCCAGACCATGCTGGACCAACTGATCGCGGAACGCTGGCTGCGAGCGAGCGGCGTCATCGGCCTGTTCCCGGCCCATCAGGTCGATGACGATGACATCGTCATCTATCGCGACGAAAGCCGGCGCGAGGAGCTCACACGGCTGCATCAGTTGCGTCAGCAGGGCGAGCATCGCGACGGCGTGCCGAACCGCTGCCTGGCGGACTATGTCGCCCCCAAAGACAGCGGTGTGACCGATTATGTCGGCGCCTTTGCGGTCACGGCGGGGCTGGGCTGTGCCGAACGGGTTGCCGAGTTCCGGCGCAATCTCGATGACTACAGCGCCATCCTGCTGGAATCCCTGGCGGATCGGCTGGCTGAGGCATTCGCCGAGCGGCTGCACCAGCGGGTGCGGCGCGAATTCTGGGGCTATGCCGCCGACGAGCACCTTGATCGTGCCGATCTCATCGGGGAGAAATACCGCGGCATCCGTCCGGCGCCGGGCTATCCGGCCTGCCCTGACCACACCGAAAAAGCCACGCTCTGGCAATTGCTGGATGTCGATCGGCACTGCGGAATCAGCCTGACGGAAAGTTATGCCATGTGGCCTGGCGCGGCGGTCAGCGGCTGGTATTTCGCCCATCCGCAGTCACAGTATTTCGTGTTGGGCCGGCTGGGACGGGATCAGGTGGTCGATTACGCTCGCCGCAAGGGGTGGACCCTGGCCGAGGCCGAAAGATGGCTAGCCCCCAACCTGGGCTATGAGCCGGAGGATTGAACGGCGCGCGAACAGCCAGTCGAAGGCAAGCGAGTCGCTGACCGGCGACATTTCTTGATCCATGGCTTAACCGCCATGCTTTGAATACTTTTTTTGACACGGAGATTGGATGATGAACCACATGACACGTATCGCCCTGATGGCCGTTCTAATCGGTTGGGCTGGCAGCGCCTTGGCAGAAATGGGGGACAAGGGGCCCGGCATGATGAAGCACATGTGGACGATGGCGGATGCGGACAAGGATGGCCGCATCAGCAAGGCCGAGTTCACGGCGATGAGCGACAAGCGCTTTGCGGTGCTTGATGCAAACGGCGATGGCTTTCTGGACGACAGCGAACGGGAGCAGGCCCAGTCACGCATGCGGCAGCATATGGGCAAGCTATTGGGTGGCGGATCACGGACATCTCCCACCGATCCCTGAAGCCTGTCGCCCGTTGATTGGATTGACAGGAAAGCGGGCGGATTAGCGTCTGCCGCGCGTTTGATCGGCACGATTCGCCTGACCGATACCCTGCCACGTCAACTCTTCGCTGCCATCTATTGATCCGGGCAACGCGTCGGGTTGCTCGGATTTTTGACGAGCATTAAACAATGCAGAACCAATCGTCGTGTCTCAAGCAGGACGACGAAAGGCCGATGTTGATTGTCGACGGAGCTCAATTCGGCAGCAACGGGGATCACTGATCCGCTTACTTGCCGGCACGAGGCGTCGATTTTTTTCTATATTCCATCAGGAATCTCCATGCCGCAATCTGCCTCCTCTGCTGCCTCCTCTCCAGTGTCAAAGCGCAAGTCGAACCGCAAGCAAGTCATTATTGGCAGCGGGCTGCTGGCCTTGATGATCCTGGGAGGCGCCTATTTGTTCTGGGGACAAAAACCCGCTGCTCAAGCCGTGATCGCTGATCGCCCTGCGCCTGTGTCGGTGGTCGCGGCGAGCAAGGCGGATTTGAATGTATACCTGAATGGACTCGGTACGGTTACCCCGCTCAATACCGTGACCGTACGCAGCCGCGTGGACGGTGAGTTGATAGCCCTGCATTTCGAGGAAGGCCAGTTGGTGACTTCGGGTGCCCTTCTTGCCGAAATCGATCCCCGAGGATTCTTGGTCCAACTCCAGCAGGCCGAGGCGCAACTGGCGCGGGATCAGGCACTCCTGACCAACGCCAAGCAGGATCTGGCCCGTTACCAGCAATTGCTGAAAGAAGATTCCATCGCCCAGCAACAGGTCTCCACACAGGAAGCCCAGGTGCGCCAGTACGAGGCTGCCCTGAAGATCGATCAGGCGCAAATAAACAATGTGCGCCTACAACTCGACTACAGCCGCATTACGGCGCCCATCACTGGACGCATCGGCTTGCGCAACGTAGACAAGGGCAATCTGGTGCGAGCGGGCGATCCCAATGGTTTGGCTGTGATTACCCAGACCCAGCCCATCGCAGTGCTGTTCGATATTCCGGAGGATGCACTTCCCAGCCTGCTGGGGCGCTTGCGCAGCGCTTCCTTGCCGGTGACTGCCTTCAATCGCGACCAGTCGCGCAAGCTGGGCCAGGGCCAATTGGTTGCTGTCGACAATCGCATCAACGCCAGCACAGGCATGGTGCGCCTGAAGGCCCGGTTCGCCAACGCGGATGAAAAGCTGTTTCCCAACCAGTTCGTCAATGCCCGCCTGTTGCTCAGTGTGGCGCGCAATGCCATTGTCATTCCCAATGAAGCCATCCTGCAGGGTGCGCAGGGCCATTACGTCTGGGTGATCGGTCCGGAGCAGATCGTCAGCGCCCGTCCGATCGAGGTCGGTGTCAGCGATCAGGGCCTGACCGCCGTGACCGTGGGATTGAGCTTGGGGGAGCAGGTGGTTGTCGACGGCACCGAAAAACTGGCCGAAGGCAAGTCGGTTGAGATCATCGAGAAAGCAGCGTCGCTCCCTGCCTCTGCCAAAGCCCCATGAACCCTTCGCGCCCCTTTATTATGCGGCCGGTTGCGACCTCGCTGATCATGGCGGCCCTGCTCATCGCAGGCCTGCTGGGATACCGTTTTCTGCCTCTCGCCGCCCTGCCGCAGGTGGAATATCCCACCATTCAGGTGGTCACACTCTATCCCGGCGCCAGCCCGGAAGTGATGGTATCGTCCGTCACCGCACCCCTGGAGCGTCAACTCGGCCAGATGGCCGGACTCAGCCAGATGACCTCCACCAGTTCGGCGGGGGCATCGGTCATCACCTTGCAATTTTCTCTCGAGCTTACGCTGGACATCGCTGAACAGCAGGTTCAAGCAGGCATCAATGCCGCCAACACCTTCCTGCCCTTCGATCTGCCCAATCCGCCCATCTACAACAAGATCAATCCGGCCGACGCGCCGATCATGACGCTGGCGTTGACCTCGCAAAACCTGCCCTTGCCCGAGGTCGAGGATCTGGCCGACACGCGGCTGGCGCAAAAACTGGCCCAGGTAAGCGGCGTGGGTCTGGTCAGTATAAGCGGCGGTCAGCGACCGGCGATCCGCATCCAGGTTGATCCACGCGCACTCACCGCCTACAACCTGAGCCTGGAAGATCTGCGGGCCGCGATTGGCGCAAACAACGTCAACCAGGCCAAGGGCAGCTTCGATGGGCCGGATCGCGCCTATACCATCGACGCCAATGACCAGTTGTTGAGCGCCGAACAATTCGCGCAGATGGTGGTGGCCTATCGGGAAGGCTCGCCGTTGCGTCTGCATCAGGTGGCGCGGGTGGTACGCGACGTCGAGAATACCCATCAGGCCGCCTGGTCCGGTCGCGAGCCCGCGGTCCTCGTCAACATCCAGCGCCAGCCCGGCGCCAATGTGATCGAAGTCGTTGATCGCATCAAGGAATTGCTGCCGAGATTACAGGAAACCCTGCCCGCTTCCGTGACACTCGATGTGTTTTCCGATCGTACCACCACCATTCGAGCCTCGGTGGCAGACGTGCAGTTCGAATTGATGCTGGCCGTTGCTCTCGTGGTGATGGTGATCTTTCTGTTTCTGCGCAACCTCACCGCCACGCTGATTCCCGGTATTGCGGTGCCGCTGTCTTTGGTGGGGACCTTCGCCTTTATGTATCTGGCCGGCTTCAGCGTCAACAACCTGACCCTGATGGCCCTTACCATTGCTGCCGGATTCGTGGTGGACGACGCCATCGTGGTCATCGAGAACATCAGTCGCTATCTGGAGGCAGGGGATTCGCCTCTGGAGGCGGCGTTGAAGGGCTCGCGCCAGATCGCCTTCACCATCATCTCGCTCACCGTGTCCCTGGTGGCCGTCTTGATCCCCCTGTTGTTCATGGGGGACGTGATAGGCCGATTGTTTCGCGAATTCGCCGTGACCTTGGCAGTGTCCATCCTGATCTCGGCCGTGGTATCGCTCACGCTGACACCGATGATGTGTGCCCGCTTGCTGCACAGCGCGCCGGCAGGGCGTCATTCCGAACTGGCCCAAGGCCGGTTCCTCGATGGCGTGATCGCCCGCTACGGCCGGATCCTCAATCGGGTGCTGGACCGTCCAGGGCCGATGCAGCTCATGGCGGTCGCTACCCTGATTCTGACGCTGGTGCTGTACATTCTGATTCCCAAGGGTTTCCTGCCATCGCAGGACACAGGCCTGATCCAGGGCATTTCGGAAGCGCCCCAATCGATTTCCTTCCAGGCCATGACCGAGCGGCAACAGGCATTGGTCGAGGTCCTGCTTGAGGAGCCGGCAGTTGCCGGGGTGAGCTCCTTCGTCGGCGTGGACGGTGCCAATCCCACCCTCAACAGCGGGCGTCTGCTGATCCAGCTCAAACCCCATGCGGAGCGAGAGCAGGATGCAATGGCCCTGATGCGCAGCCTGCAGGAGCGGGTGGCGCGCGTACCGGGCATTTCCCTGTACCTGCAACCGCTGCAGGACCTGAGCATTGGCAACCTGGTGTCGCGCACGCAATACCAGCTCACTCTGCAGGATCCGGATCCGGCCGAACTGGCCGCATGGATCACGCCCCTGACCCAGCGCCTGCAAGCACTCCCGGCCTTGCGAGATGTGAACCACAACCTGCAGACCGGCGGGCTGCAGGCTTATCTGACCATCGATCGCAATGCGGCGGCGCGCTACGGCATCACCGCCGCGGCCATCGACAATGCCCTCTATAACGCCTTTGGCCAGCGCATCGTGTCCACTATTTTCACCCAGTCCAACCAATACCGTGTGGTGCTGGAACTCGACCCCGCCCTGCAACGCAGCCTGGCGGCGCTGGAGCGGATCTACGTGCCCTCCCCGGCCGGCGTACAGGTGCCGCTCACCGCCCTGGCGCGGTTGAGTGAACGCACCACGCCAGTGATGATCCAGCATCTGGGTCAGTTCCCTTCGGCCACCATCTCCTTCAATCTGGCGCCCGATGTCTCCCTGGGGGCGGCCGTGGACGATGTCGAGGCGGTGTTGGCAGAACTGGCGCCACCTGCCAGCCTGCAGACCCGTTTCCAGGGCGACGCCCTGGCGTTTCGCGCTTCCCTGGCCAA
>JBAUIG010000351.1:0-6554 GCA_049682735.1 Candidatus Macondimonas sp.
CACCAGGCCGAGGGGCTGTGTGAGCGCATCGCCGCCGCCGGTGGCACGGCCGTGCGGCTCCCGACCCTGGAAATCGTCCCCACGACCGATACCGCGGCAGCGCAAATGGCGCTGGAAGCGGCGCTGGAAGCAGACTGGCTGATTTTCATCAGCGCCAATGCAGTCTTTCATGCCTTGGCGCTGCGTCCCGATCTATTGGCACGCAGCTCGGCGCGCATCGCCGCTATCGGCGCCGCCACAGCACGCGCGCTGAAGGATGCGGGTCGCGCGCCCGACCGGGTGCCGACTGGCGACTATCGCAGCGAAAGCCTGTTGAGTGACCCCGCCTTGGCAGTGCCCATCGGGCAACGGGTGGTGATCGTGCGCGGCATGGGCGGTCGCGCGTTACTGGCGGACAGTCTGCGCCAGCGTGGGGCGCAGGTCAGCTATGCTGAGGTCTATCGGCGGCAATGCCCGGCCATCCCGCCCGAGGTCGTCGCCAAGCGGCTCACCCAGCCGGCACCGCCCGATGCGCTGGTGTTCACCAGTCCGGAGGCCCTGGCCAATCTGTTTGCCTTGGTTCCGGATGGCCCGCTCCGTCAGGCTCTGCGGGCCGCGCAAGTGGTGGTGGTTAGCGCAGCTATGGTAAAACAGGCCGAAAAAATGGACTTTGGCCCGCCAGCACTGCAGGCCATCGCGGATGAGGCGGCTCTGATGGAGACGCTGATACGCTGGGCGCAACAACGGGCCTTACCCTGAACGCCGCCACAGCCGTGGACACATAAGGAAGTCGTCATGTCCGAACTTGCCCCCCCCGAGGCAACCCCATCTGCGGGGACGCCGGCCACCTCTCGCCGACGTCGGGGCCTCGCCATTATGCTGGGCGCGGTCCGCTGGCTCATTCTGCTCGGTTTGCTGGCGGCCGTGGCGGTCCTGTGGCAGGAAGTCCAGGGCATCAACAGCGTCAAAATCGCCTTTGGGGACCGTCTGGACGAAGTGCGCACCCGACTGGCCGAAACCCGCGCGGCACAGATGCCTGCCACCGAACTGGAACGGCGCCTGACCAGTCTGCAAACCGAACTCGAAGCCACGCAGCAGCAAGCCAAATCCACTGCGCTCCAGGTGGATCCGGTGCTGGAACTGTTGCGTCAGGGGCGGCCGGCGTGGTACCGGGCCGAGGCCATCTATCTGATGCAAATGGCGAACCAGGCGCTGCAACTGCGCGGGGATGCGACTGCGGCCCTGCGCGCCCTGTGGTTGGCGGACAAGAATCTGGAAACCCTGGGCGATCCACGCTTTTTGCCGGTGCGGGAAACCCTGGCGCGCGAAATGGCTGCACTGCGCGCATTGCCGACGGTAGACCTGCCGGGCATCTCGCTGCAATTGTCTGCCTTGGCGCATGACGTGGAGCAGTGGCCGTTGCTGCGTCATGTCCCGGACCATTGGTCGGCCAGCCCGACGGCCGCTGTGGATTCGCAAGCACCGTCGATGTGGCAGCAGTGGCTCGGTGTACTGCGTAATCTGCTGGAGATCCGCCGTGCGGAAGGGCCCGTTGCAGCGCTGGCTTCGCCGGAGCTGGAACGACTGCAACGGCTGCAAACCATCCTGCAGATTCAGGCCGCCCGCCTCGCCCTGCTGCAGCGGGACGGCAAGACCTTCCATAGCGAACTGGAGGGGGCAGTGGGCAGCCTGCAAACCTATTTCGATGTCCAGGATCCTGCCGTCCAGTCGGCCCGCCAACAGCTGGAAGCCCTGCAGAATGTACAGATTGACCCGCAACGGCCCGACCTGAGCGGTTCCCTCAGCCAATTGCGGGCGCTGGAAGCCGAGATGGTGATGCCATGAAATGGGCACTACTTCTGCTCGCCCTGCTGGGCTTGGGGACTGCCGCCGGATTGCTGTTGCAGGACGATAACGGCTATGTCCTGCTGGCCTGGCAGGGCTGGACGGTGGAGACCTCGCTGATCTTTTTCGTGGTGTTGCTGGGCGCCGCCCTGGGCGTCCTCTGGCTGGCCTGGCGGATGCTGGCGGGCGTATGGCATCTGCCACGCTGGATGCGGCTGCGGCGCAGCAACAAACGCCTGACGCGCGCGCGCGCGGCCCTGCGGGTCGCCCTGGTGGACTTGCAGAGCGGGCGGTACGCCCATGCCGAAAAGGCGCTGGTGAAATACGCGGCAGTGGAAACCCCGGCCCTGCATTACCTGCTGGCGGCGCGGGCCGCTCACCGCCAGCAAGCGCGCGACCGCCGCGACCGTTATCTCCACCAGGCCTTCGAGGCCGATCCGGCCAGCCAGTCCGCCGTGCTCATCACCCAGGCGGAAATGCAGCTCGATGACCGTCACGATGAACAGGCCCTGGCCACGCTGTCGATGCTGGATGACCCGGCCGTCGAAATCCGGCGATTGCAACTACTGGTGGCCTGCCATTCGGCCAGGCGTGACTGGACCGCGTTGCGGGGCTTGCTGCCCCAGTTGCGTGATTACGCCGCGCTCGCGCCCGAAGCACAGCGCCAACTGGAGACTGAGGTCTTCAGCGCTTCAATGGACATCGCGGTGGGGCGTGGTGATGTGGGAGCGCTGGAAGCCACCTGGAAGGATGCCGGCCGCGAGCTGCGCGCCCAGACCCCCCTGGTCCTGGCGTTTGTGCGGGGCCTGATGAAGCTGCACCAGCCCGATGAAGCCGCAGACATCGTGGAACACCATATGCGTACCCACTGGTCCGAACCTCTGGTGGACCTGTATGGCCAGATCCACACAAGCCAGCGCTCCCGGCAACTGGAACAGGTGCAGCGCTGGATCGTGCAGTACGGCGAACAGCCGGTGTTGCTGCGGGCCGCGGCGCGCCAGTGCCGCCACGAGCGGATCTGGGGCAAGGCGAGCCACTATTACGAGGCGGCGCTGGCGGCCGCACCCGATCCCATCACCTACCAGGAATTCGCAGAACTGCTGGTCCAGATGGGCGAACCCGCGAAAGCCCAGGAACTTTACCAGGCTGGGCTCGCCACATTGACCCGTGGCCAGGCCGACCCCGTGGATGGCCTGAACCCGTTACCGGGGACCGCAATTCAGGCCGTTTGAGGGCGATGACCGGCGCGGGACGGCCTGCTATGCTGTGGGCCGCCCCCAGCCAGGCCCGTCTTTTCCATGAGCCCGACCTTTACCCTTACCGCCAGTTGCCCCGACCAGGTCGGCATCATCGCCGCCGTGAGTGGCTTTATCGCCCAAACCGGCGCGAGCATCACCGAGGCCAGCCAGCACTCCGACCCCGTAACGGGCCATTTCTTCATGCGCTATGAAATCAGCGCCGAAAACCTGCCTTTTACCAAGACCAGCTTCCAGGACGCCCTGCGCCCGCTGGCCGAACGCTTTGGCATGGACTGGGCCGTCTCCTCCTCCGCCATCCCCTGCCGGGTGCTGGCGCTGGTGAGCAAACAGGACCACTGCCTGGCCGATCTCCTCTACCGCTGGCGCCGGCAGGACTTCGCCTTCGACCTGGTCGGGGTGATCTCGAACCACGAGGATTTGCGCCAGGACGTGGAGCAGCTTGGGCTGCCTTACCATCATGTGCCGGTCACCCCCGAGGCACGCGCTGTGGCGTTCGAGCGCATCGAGAAACTGTTCGAGGACACGCGGGCCGATGTCATGGTGCTGGCGCGCTACATGCAAATCCTGCCGCCAGCGCTCTGTGCCCGCCTCAGTGGCCGCATCATCAACATCCATCATAGCTTCCTGCCCTCCTTCGCGGGCGCCAATCCCTACCGGCAGGCCTATGAACGCGGGGTCAAGATCATTGGCGCCACCTGTCACTATGTCACCGAAGAACTGGACGCCGGGCCGATCATCGAGCAGGACGTGATGCGCGTTCACCACGGCGACTCGGTCGAGCGCATGATCGCGCTGGGGCGGGATGTGGAAAGGGCAGTGCTGGCGCGCGGCCTGCGTTACCACGTGCAGGACCGGGTGCTGGTGCACGGCAACAAGACCGTGGTTTTCCCATGAAATATCACTTACCGCATCGGTTCATCACCCTCCCGCTGCTGCTGGCACTGGCCTTGCCCCAAGTCGCGCGGGCCGACTGGGCTTACGAGGCCGGATACCACTTTGCCCGCTATGAAGGTGAAGCGCCGCAGGGCGATTCCTACAAGAGTGACCTGCAGGGTCTGCACCTCGCATTCCGCGAAAATGTGGGCAACTGGCGCGGTGAACTGGCGGGCAGCTATCAGATCGGCAGCGCCGATCGCGAGCGCGCCGAAGATGAACTGGAATCATCCGATGACACCGCATGGAGTGCCGAATACCGCATTGGCCCTCAGCTCGGCGCAGGACTCTGGGCGTTCGGCGGCCTGGCCCACCGGCGCTGGGAAAGCGATGCCCAGTCTGACCGTCTCGAGCGCCAGCTCACCTATTCACCGCTTGGCCTGGCCGTGGCCCTGCCACCTGCCTGGGGCCTGGAAGGGGAATTGACGGCCGAATATTGGGCCGTGTGGAACGCAGATGTACGATCCAATGCCCCTGCCGGCGAATTGCCGGATGCGGGTACCGGCTGGCGCGTATCCTTGAGCCTGGCCTGGCCCCTGGACGAAACTCAAAGCGTGCTGATCCAACCCTACTATGCCGACTGGCGTCTGGATGGGGGCGCACAAGGCAACGATACCGATGCCCAGGTAGTTGGCATCAATCTGGGTCTGCGCTGGCGCTGAGAGCGCAATGGGTCGGCAGGGAAACCCGCTCACTTTTCCCGGTTCTGAATCGCACCTGACATCACCCCTGACGCTTTGCGCACTCTAGATTAAGCCCCCTTAGCCTCTTGCGTTTGCCGCGCTCTGCCGCGCAACGGCCACGCCGTGCTCGCCTTCAAAAAACTCCATGTGTGCCGATTGCATCCAATGGCGGCGCTGCTGCGTATAAGCAATACAAACCCCAGAACTTGCCGCCTCACCCATACCGCCTGCGAGGAATTGCGCCATGCCTGCAACCGATGAACTCGTCGATTGGCTGGCGCGTACGGCCCTGGGGGATGCCTTGGCCTTCGAACGGCTATATCACGCCACCTCTCCGCGCCTATATGCCGTGGCCTTGCGTTTGGTGCGTCGCCGCGATTGGGCCGAGGACATCCTGCAGGAATGCTATGTGAAGATCTGGCATCACGCCGGGGATTACCGCGCCGATGTCAGCGCGCCATTGACCTGGCTCACCCAGATCGTGCGTAACCGCTGCCTGGACTGGTTGCGGCGTCCCGAACTGGAAACCTCTCTCGATACAAACAGTGGATCCGTACTGGATACCTTGGCCGATGAAGGGAGAGGTCCACTCCAGGAACTGCTGGCAGCCGGCGACGCCAGTGCACTGGGGCGCTGCCTGAACGCCTTGGAAGTCCGTGCACGCGAACTGATTCTCCTGGCCTATTACCGAGGGCTATCCCATCGCGAACTGGCACACCATCTTTCCCTGCCGCTGGGCTCGGTAAAAAGCTGGATCCGGCGCGGTTTGGTGCAACTGAAAGGCTGCCTGTCGCCATGAACTACCGCAATCCGGAACGCATTGATCGGCTGGCTGCGGAATACGCTCTGGGAACCTTGCGGGGACCTGCCCGACGCCGTTTCGAGCGTCTGTTGCGCGATCACGCGAAGGAAAATGACATGGTCAGACAGCGCACAAAGACCTGGCAGGACCGACTGTCCTCGCTTGACGAAGCCCTGCCCCCGATTTCCCCCGCGCCTCGTGTATGGCAAGCCATCAGCAAGCGCCTGGATCTTGCGCCTAACCGGCCGGCGCCGTGGCGTCGGGCCTGGTCGAGCCTGCATCTCTGGCGAGGAGCCACCCTGCTCGTCAGCGTCCTCGCGCTTGGCTTGTGGGTGGAAAGCGTCGGCCTGCGCAAGCCGCTGGCGCCGGCAGCATTACCTGTGGTCGCGGTGCTGGCAGACAACCGCAGTGAGGCCACGCTGGTGGTTCAATTCGACGCTCAACAGAACATCCTTACTCTCAGCGGGTTGGGAACTGAGACCTTGGTCCCTCCCGTAGATCGGGTCTATGAGCTCTGGGCCATCGCCGATGATCAGCCCCCATTTTCCCTGGGTGTGCTGCCCACGAGTTCCAACCCTATCATCCAACTGGACGCCGCGCGCACCGCATGGCTCAAGCGTAGCGGAACGCTGGCGATCAGCGTGGAACCCCTTGGTGGTTCCATGGCCGGCGTGCCCACAGGCCCAGTCGTGCTCACCGGCGCACTGCATTTGTCCTGAGCGCTGCGTCGCACCCCCCTTGCTGATTGGAAACTGGCCTTGAGGCTGCCACAGGCCTCAAGAAAGTTTGACACGCGCCGTATTATCTCGTACAAATATTGTACATGGCGGTTCAATCTATAGCTTGTCGCGCCTCACAGTTATTTGTATTCAGAAACTTAAATCTTGTACATACATTGACACATTCGGATTCAGGAGCGCCCAAGCATGAACATCGCCATAGTCGGCAGCGGAATCTCCGGACTTTCGGCCGCCTGGATGCTGGCTCGCCAGCATGAAGTCACCGTGTTCGAACAGAACGACTACCTTGGCGGTCACACCCATACCGTGGACG
>JBAUIG010000352.1:0-3044 GCA_049682735.1 Candidatus Macondimonas sp.
AATTCACGCGCCAGGGCGGCGGCCAGATCAAAGCGGAAGCCATCCACATGCATCTCGGTCACCCAGTAGCGCAGGCTGTCCATGATCAGCTGCAACACCCGCGGATGGCGCATGTTCAGGGTGTTGCCGCAGCCAGTGAAATCCTGGTAGTAACGCGGATCCTCGGGGCTCAGGCGATAGTAGGCGGCGTTATCGATGCCGCGGAAGGACAGTGTCGGTCCACGCTCATTGCCCTCTGCCGTGTGGTTGTAGACCACGTCCAGAATCACCTCGATGCCGGCGCTGTGGAAGGTCTTGACCATGGTCTTGAATTCGGAGAGCTGGCCGGTGGCGCTGTAGCGCACAGTGGGAGCAAAGAAACCAATGGTGTTGTAGCCCCAGTAATTCTTCAGTCCCTGCTCCAGCAGATGACGGTCATCCAGGAATTCATGGATCGGCATCAGTTCGACGCTGGTCACCCCAAGCCGCTGGAGGTATTCGATGACGGGCGCGGTGGACAGGCCGGCATAGGTGCCCCGCAGATGCTCCGGCACACCGGGGTGGTTTTGCGTGAACCCCTTCACATGCATCTCATAAACTACGGTCTGGTCCCAGGGGACATTGGGCCGGCGATCCTCGCCCCACACAAAGGCGGGATCCGCCACCTGACACAGCGGCGTTCCCGCCCGACCGTCGCGGGCATCGAACGAGAGATCCGCATCGGGATGACCGATGGTGTAGCCGAAATGATGGTCGTGCCAGACCATCTGCCCCGCAATCTGTTTTGCATAAGGGTCAATCAACAGCTTGTGGGGATTGAAGCGGTGACCTTGCGTCGGCTCGTAGGGCCCATAGACGCGATAGCCATAACTTTGGCCCGGTCGCACTGCGGGGAGATAACAGTGCCAGCACTGATCAGTATGTACGCTCAGCGTGATGCAGGCACTCTGGCGGCCTGTCTTGCCATCGAACAGGCACAGATCGACGCGCGTCGCGTTTTCGGAGAACAAGCTGAAATTGACCCCTTGGCCGTCCCAGGTCGCGCCCAGGGGATAGGGCTTACCGGGCCACACTTCCATCGTCGTGTTCATGGACTCAATTCCTTTGCGGTCGGTGTCGGCCGGATGATCCCGGACATCGACCTGCAGCAAATCAGATCAGACGCCGCTACCCTGCCAGGATGCAGCAATGAGGGCTTCGCAAGTGCGCAGTCGCTATTGCAGGAACGGGGCCAAGGTATGGGCAATCGAAGCGGAAAAAATGTTCGCCTGAACACAAGAGCCGAAACTTGCAGGCAGCTTGGTAAGCTCAAGCTGTCCATGGCAGGTTACCCCGCCGCAGGTCACAGGGTCCAGCACTGAGGCGGAATACGAAACCCCGGAATGAACTGGGTTATTGTCATCGCCACGAACTTGTCAGCGCGGCATCGCTCTCGCTATAAGTTGCAAAACCTGACAAGAACCCAGGGAGGAGATGGCGTATGACTGGAGTCATGATCGTCGGCTGTGGCGACATCGGCCAACGCATCGCGGCACTTTTTGCCGAGCGCAGGACGCCTCTGTGGGGGTTGGTGCAGACCGCGACCAGCCTGCAGCAGCTGCGCGGCCTGCCCATGGAAGCCGTGCAGGTGGATCTGGATCGCTCGGGCGCCATCACCTGGCCGACTTGGATGGCCGGCGCCATCCTGTATTACTTAGTACCGCCGCCACGGGAAGGTCACGCCGATCCACGGCTGCAACGCTTCCTCGCCAGCATCCCCGCCGACCAGAAACCGCGCCGCATCATCTACATCAGCACCAGCGCCGTCTATGGCCATCGGGATGGGGAATGGGTGGACGAGGAGACACCGCCGGCGCCGGACAGTGATCGCGGCCGCCGGCGCCTGGCGGCCGAGCAGGCGTTGCAGGCCTGGTGTGCCGCCCAGAGCGTCGCATACGTTATCCTGCGCGTGCCGGGCATCTATGGCCCCGGCCGGCTCCCCCTCAAGCGCCTGCAGAGTGGAGCGCCATTGGTGGATGAGCGGGAATCGTCCTTCACCAACCGCATCCATGCCGACGACCTGGCGCAAGCCTGCGTTGCCGCAGCTACCCGCGCCCCTGACAACCGCATCTACAACATCAGCGATGGTCATCCCACCACTATGACCGATTACATGCTGCAAATCGCCGATCTTCTGGGTCTGGAAGCGCCACCCATCATCAGCCTGAACGAGGCCCAGGCCGTGCTGAGCCCTGCTCTGCTGTCGTTCCTCAACGAATCCAAGCGGCTGGACAATCGCCGCATGCTCAAGGAGCTGGGCATTCGGCTGCGTTACCCGACCCTCCGGCAGGGGCTGCCCGCCTGCCTGCCGGAGGAGGTGTAACGCATCAGGGATTCAGGACGCGCGCGCGATCCCCAGCGCCTGCGCCTCGGCCAGCAGCACCGCCGGCTCGGGCAGGTCAGTGATGGTCCGGCCGTAATGGGCGCGGCGGATCACGCCAGCGCCATCGATCACGAATGCGGCAGGCTGCTGGGTTTCCCGGCCTTCGAAAGCGCCATGCCCGTACCCCTGGCGGATGGCCCGGAAAATGACGGGCAGATTGCCCGGCGCCAGATAGCCCGCCAGGCTGGCCTCGACCCCGTAGCTCGTATACACCCGCCCCTCGGGATCCCCCAGCAGTACCGCGCCCGGAGCCTGGCGCTGGGCAAAGGCGGAGAGCCGTTCGGGACTGGACTGGAACACGATGGCCAGGGCAGCGCCGGCACGATCGAAATCGGGCGCAGCGCGCGTCAGCTCGAAACTGGTCATCTGACAGACCGGGCAGCCCACATAGCGACTGAACACCAGCACCAATGGCCGGCCCTTGAAATCAGACAGCGATACCGTCGTGCCAGCGGCATCGGGCAGGCTGAAATCGGGCGCGGTATCTCCAGGATTGCATAGCATGGTCATGCTCCTCCGATCTGTTCACGTACTTTCAATGCGCGATAGAAACGCCTTGGGCTGTGCCGCCGGACCCGCCAGGGAGCCGCCCCGCACTGTCACAGGCCAAGTTGCGGCCACAGGGCGTCGACGCGCGCCTTGA
>JBAUIG010000353.1:0-3661 GCA_049682735.1 Candidatus Macondimonas sp.
CGCGATCTTTCGCAAATGCGCACCAGTCTGTGGCCCGGTCTGGTGCAGGTGCTCAAAGCCAATCTGAAGCGGCAGATCGAACGGGTTCGATTGTTCGAGATGGGCAAGTTGTTCCGGCGCGAGGGCGCAAGGATAGTCCAGGAAAACCGACTCAGCGGCTTGGTGTATGGTCCCCGCTTACCGCAACAATGGCGCGGCGAGACTCGCATGGCGGCTGACTTTTTCGATGTCAAGGGTGATGTCGAAGCCTTGGCCATGATGGCCCGTCTGCCAGCTCTGGCCTGCGTGCCTGCAATGCACCCGGCTTTGCATCCCGGAAAAACCGCACAATTGCACCTCGACGGACGCCCAGTGGGTTGGTTGGGCGAACTGCACCCCGGTGTGGCGGCAGCTCTCGACTTGCCAACGGGGGTGATCGTATTCGATTGGGATCTGGAATCGATGCTTCAAGGGAGTTTGCCGCGATTTGTGCCGCTTTCCCGGTTTCCAGCCATCCGCAGAGATCTGGCGCTGGTCGTGTCAGATGGGCTGCCGGCGGGTGATTTGATCAGGTTTATTCGCGAAGCGGGGGGCTCTCGCTTGAGGGACTGCGTGCCATTTGATGTATATCGCGGGCCTGGTTTAGAGGAAGGATCAAAAAGCGTTGCTTTCGGCTTGATTTTCCAAGATGATGAACGCACGCTCGAAGATCAGGAAGTGGATGAGGCGGTGGCCGCAATCGTCCGCCATGTTGGAATTCATGCGGCTGCCCGGATCAGGGAGTAATTATTCATGGCATTGACCAAGGCCGCGATGGCCGAGCGTTTGTTCACCGAACTTGGCCTTAACAAGCGTGAGGCAAAGGATCTGGTGGACCT
Source organism: Candidatus Macondimonas sp. (assembly GCA_049682735.1). Classification (GTDB taxonomy): domain Bacteria; phylum Pseudomonadota; class Gammaproteobacteria; order UBA5335; family UBA5335; genus Macondimonas. The sequence goes on from JBAUIG010000353.1 coordinate 858, forward strand.
GTTTTTCGAAACTGTCCGCCAGGCACTGGAGCAGGGCGAGCAGGTCAAACTTTCAGGATTCGGTAATTTCGAGTTGCGCAACAAGGGCGAACGCCCAGGCCGGAACCCCAAGACCGGCGAGGAAATTCCGATTTCAGCGCGCCGGGTGGTCACGTTCCGTCCCGGTCAGAATCTGCGATTACAGGTGCATGCTTATGCTGGAAAGCGGCAATAACGACGAATTGCCCCCCATTCCGGGCAAGCGCTACTTCACGATTGGTGAGGTGGGTGAACTGTGCGCCGTGAAACCCCATGTTCTGCGTTACTGGGAGCAAGAGTTTTCTGAGCTGAGTCCGGCCAAACGGCGGGGCAATCGCCGTTATTACCAGCGTAACGATATCATGCTGATCCGCCAGATTCGCAATCTTCTGTATAATCAGGGATTTACAATCAGCGGCGCACGTCAGAAGCTGGCCAGCCCGGCGGTCCGCGAGGATGCTCAGCAGAGCCAGCAGCTGATTCATCAATTGCGACTGGAGCTGGAAGAAGTCCTGCAATTCCTGCGGCGTTGATCGGTTCGGCTGATGCTTCCCAGATCCGTTCAATACGGGTATGATTGCGCCCTCGCTGGACAGGCTGGCATTCAGTCGGACCTGTCGCACAAGGCGTAGTGTCGGGGCGTAGCGCAGTTTGGTAGCGCACCAGCATGGGGTGCTGGGGGTCGCAGGTTCAAATCCTGCCGCCCCGACCATCTTCCCCAACCGCAGCCCGGTTCAGGCTGTGGTTCCTTACTTTCCATCACCCTCTGCGACGGCATTGCCCCCGGTAGCGCTATAATCGGCGGTTTTTGGGATGGGCCCATCTCCCATCGGGTTTTTCCGGTTGCTTCCGGGATGCAGAGGTTGTTGGCATGGATCAGGACATCACGCAGGCGCCGGATTGGTTTGTTCGCGCCATTCAGACCCCCTACCGCGAGCGCGTCATTGATGTGGAGGCTTGCCCGATTCATTACCTCGCTTGGGGCGAGACCGGCAAGCCGGGCCTGCTCCTGGTTCACGGTGGCGGCGCCCACGCTCATTGGTGGGATTTCATTGCGCCGTTTTTCATTGATCGCTATTCGGTCTGTGCGATCGACCTTAGCGGCATGGGTGATAGCGGACACCGTGAGCAATATTCCGGGGATCTTTTCGCCAAAGAGTTGATGAGCGTCTGTGAAGATGCGGGTTTCGGGGCAAATACGGTGATCGCCGGGCACAGTTTCGGTGGACTGGCCACGCTCAAGGCGGGTCTGAACTATGCGGATCGTCTTGCCGGGATCGTGGTCTGCGATTCCGCCATCTTTCCGCCGGGCTTCAGCCCGGGCAATGACTTGCGTTCCTCGCCATTCAAGGAGAAAAAGACGGTCTATCCGGACTTCGAGATGGCCGCTGCGCGCTTCAAATTGGTGCCGCCCCAGCCGTGCGCCAATCGTTATATTCTGGACTACATTGCACGCCATTCCCTGATGGCTGTGGAAGGCGGATGGACCTGGAAGTTCGATATGCGCTTCTTGCAAAAAACCCTCTATGACAATCTGGCACATGAAATCAAGAATCTGACCCTGCCGACGGCGATGGTGTATGGCGAAAAAAGCGTCCTGTTCGGCAAATTCATGCTGGAAAATACGCGCAAGTGGTATGCCGACGAGGTGCCGTTCATCTGTCTTCCCAAGGCCCGCCATCATTTGTTCCTGGATGAACCGCTTGATTTTGTCGATGCGCTGGCGCGTCTCATTGACCCCTGGACAGGGGTGACAGCCAGCTCCGTCGGGATCCAGTCGATCTAAGCGGAGGGGCGCTTGATTGCGACGCTCGTCATCTCCATGCGCCGCCCCGCCCTGTTTGTTTACGGCAGCTTGCGCACGGGGGCTGCGGCTCATGACTTGATGGCTGGCGCGCAATTCATTGCTCGCACGCGCATTCCGCCGCGTCTTGCCCTGAGAAGTGCCGGATCTTATCCGACGGCCTGGTCGCCCGGGCGTCATGCGCTGGTGGGGGAGTGCTACCGGGTTTCGCCGTTGACCTTGCGGCGCCTGGACCGGTTCGAGCAGGCGCCGCGACTTTACCGGAGACGCTTGATACGAACCCCGGTGGGCTGGGCCTGGATTTATCTGCGGCATGATGGGCAAGCTCATCGTTCAGGTCGGCTATTGCCCCGAGGCGATTGGATGGCCCGGCAACGTTGGGTAGCACCGTCTTTCCACTTCTCAGCCTGGCGATTGCCGACCCGAGGCTGGGCGCCATGATTGAAACGCTTGTTTCAGCGCCAAATCCGGCGGATGTGCTGCGGGTTGACCTGTGCGCCATCATTGTTGCCGTGACCGATGGCACGCCACGTATCCTCACCATTGAATCGGCGGAGTCAGACTCGTTGGCGTCGCATGTGCTGTGCGCCTTGCCCTGGGGCCCCTTGGATCCACGTACCGATCGCACACTGGAACGCACCCTGCGCAGTTGGGTCGCTCGCCAGTCGCGGCTCGCCTTGGGTTATGTCGAGCAACTCTATACCTTCGATGAGGGGCGGGCGGGGGAGGGACTGCGGCGCATCAGCGTCGCTTATCTGGCCTTGATGCAGGAACAAACGATTCCACAGGCCGGTGCGGGTTGGCAGGACATCTATAATTTCCTTCCCTGGGAGGATTGGCGCGCGGGACGCCCGGAATTGATTGAACGCTACTTGCTTCCCGGATTGGATTGCTGGCTCCGGTCGCTCGAGGATCCCCTGCAGGCCGAGCGGGAACGGGAACGGGTGGAAATTTATTTCGGCCTTGATGGCGCGCCCTGGGT
>JBAUIG010000354.1:0-1726 GCA_049682735.1 Candidatus Macondimonas sp.
CTTCTTCTCCAAATGGACCCAAATCTCGCCATGGCAGATAAGGACACCGTTGCCATGGACGGCACCAGCCCCATGGCCATGCACGCTGGTGCGTCATGGGAAGAATGGCTCAGGTGGGGAGAAAAATCAGTCAAGCGGGGCGCTGCGGCCCAGCCAGTCCTTGGCAAACTGCCAGGCCACGCGGCCGTTGCGCGAGCCGCGTTCCAGTGCCCATTGCAGCGCGGCCCGGGTAACCGACTCATCCATCACATTGGCTACGCCAAAGCGCGTCAGCCAGTGGCGCACCACGGCCAGGTACTGGGCCTGGTCGAAGGGGTGGAAAGACAACCACAGTCCGAAGCGTTCGGACAGGGAAATCTTCTCTTCCACCGCCTCCCCCGGATGAATCTCCCCTTCCAGCACCCGCGTGTCACGGTTGTCGGCCAGGGATTCGGGCATGAGATGGCGGCGATTTGAGGTGGCATAGATCAGGACATTTTCTGGCGGCGCGCTAACCGATCCCTCCAATATGGCCTTGAGATGCTGATAGCCCGGTTCGTCACTGGAAAAAGACAGATCGTCGCAGAACAGAATGCAGTGTTCCGGTCGGCCATGCAGTTGGCTCAACAGATCGGGCAACTCGTCCAATTGCGCCTTGCAGATCTCGATCAAGCGCAAGCCTTGCGGGGCGTATGGCCCCAAGAGGGCCTTGACCAACGACGACTTGCCGGTCCCGCGTGCGCCCCACAGCAGGGCATTGTTGGCGGGCTGACCTGCCAGAAACTGGCGGGTGTTGCGCTCCAGGATGGCTTTTTGCCGTTCTAGCCCGAGCAGATCATCCAGGGCAATGACCGATGGAGCGGGCACCGGCTCCAGGGCGCCCCGTCCATTCTGCCCGCTGCGCCAGCGCCAGGCCGCGCCCTGCGCCAGATCCACCGGTACGGAGGTGGTGGGAGGCAGCCAGGCTTCCAGCCGGTCCGCCAGCCCATGCAGGCGATCCAGCAGGTGCTCCAGATCATTTTCAGGCATGGCTCAGCGCCTCCTGAGGCGTCCCGCGGCCCTGCTGCTGGCCCTCGATGGGCGTCATTCCTGCATCCGGCAGCAGGATATTGCTGAGGCGCCATTTGAGCCCATGGCGGCTCAGCACGAAGTGAATCAGATCACCCTGGCGCGTGCGCACCTCGACGGAGAATCGGCGCGGACTCTCGAAACGCGTGCGGGCATCGTGGAAGGGATCCCGGGGCGGTGCCGTTCCAGGGGCATCAGGATCGGCTGGCGGTGCCGCCGCCGGCCGGGGGCCATACCCCGCCATCAGGCTGGCCAAGCCAGTCGGCGTGATAAGGGCATCGACGGCGTGCTCCGCCAGCTGCGTCGTCAGGCCCAAGGCCAGGGCCGAGAACGGACTGTCAGGCCTCTGGGGGATAGCTTGGGCAGTGCGGGCGTTGATCTGATCCTTGAGGTTGCCCCGCAGCGTTGGAAAGTCCACTTGATCCGCGAGCCGTTCGGGATCCTGTTCCTGGATCGCGGTGCGGAGTTGGTACAGGGTCAAATAAGGTCCCGCGACGCCGGCGCCGACGAGCAGGGCCAGTACCAACAGTACGAATACAGCCATGCGCTTCAACATCAATCGTCCCCGTATGGATTTAGCGCTTCACGATACCACGGAGACTCGGGTCGCCCTGCACGGGTCGGGGCTTATTCCGAAAGCCGGGCTGGCGGGGAATCGAGAGGGCGAAGGCATTGCCAC
>JBAUIG010000355.1:0-1715 GCA_049682735.1 Candidatus Macondimonas sp.
GATCGGCGCCGACTACCTCACCATGCGCACCTGGATCGCCCGCCCCACCGTGACGGTGGCCCTGGTGACGCTGCTGATTGCCCTGTTCTACCACGCCCAGCTCGGGCTGCAGGTGGTCCTGGAAGACTATGTCCATGCCGAGGGGCTCAAGCTGGCCTCACTCGTGGCGGTGCGCTTTGCCTGCCTGCTGCTGGGACTGCTGGGTGTGATTTCCGTTTTGCGCATCGCCTTCGGGGGCTGATCGAATGAGTCAGGCGTATCGTTTTGTGGACCACCAGTACGATGTGATCGTGGTGGGGGCGGGTGGGGCCGGTCTGCGGGCCACACTGGGGATGGCCACCCAGGGGCTGACGACGGCCTGCATCACCAAGGTGTTCCCGACCCGTTCCCATACGGTCGCGGCTCAGGGCGGAATCTCCGCGGCGCTGGGCAACATGGGCGAGGATGACTGGCGCTTCCACTTTTACGACACCATCAAGGGCTCGGACTGGTTGGGCGATCAGGATGCCATCGAGTACATGTGTCGCGAGGCGATCCCGGCAATCCTGGAGCTGGAGCACTACGGTGTGCCCTTCTCGCGCACCGAGGAAGGCAAGATCTACCAGCGTCCCTTCGGCGGCATGACCACCCATTACGGCAAGGGTACCGCCCAGCGCACCTGTGCGGCGGCCGATCGCACCGGCCATGCCATGCTGCACACCCTGTACCAGCAGTCGCTGCGTCATCATGCGGAGTTTTTCGTCGAATACTTCGCGCTCGACCTGATCATGGATGAGGAAGGCGCCTGCCGCGGCGTGACGGCCTTGAGCCTGTCCGACGGGACGCTGCATCGCTTTCGTGCCCATACCACGGTGCTGGCTACCGGCGGCTATGGCCGCTCCTATTTCTCCTGCACCTCGGCGCACACCTGCACCGGCGACGGCAACGGCATGGTGCTGCGCGCCGGCCTGCCCTTGCAGGACATGGAATTCGTGCAATTCCATCCCACCGGCATCTACGGCGCGGGCTGCCTGATCACCGAGGGCGTGCGCGGCGAAGGCGGTTATCTGACCAACGCCCAAGGCGAGCGTTTCATGGAGCGCTACGCGCCCAACGCCAAGGACCTGGCTTCACGCGATGTGGTGAGCCGGGCCATGACGGTGGAGATCCGCGAAGGCCGCGGCGTGGGACCGCAGAAGGATCACATTCATTTGCACCTGGAGCACCTGGGGCCGGAGGTCATCAACGAACGTCTGCCCGGCATCGCCGAATCGGCGCACATCTTCGCCGGCGTGGACGTGACCCGCGAGCCCATTCCTGTGCTGCCCACGGTGCACTACAACATGGGCGGCATCCCCACCAACTACCACGGCGAAGTGGTGACCCTGCGCGATGGCAATCCGGACGCGGTGGTGCCCGGACTCATGGCCATCGGCGAGGCGGCTTGCGTGTCCGTACATGGTGCCAACCGGCTGGGATCCAATTCCCTGCTCGATCTGGTGGTCTTTGGCCGCGCCGCCGCGCTGCGCTGCGCCGAACAGATTCGTCCCCGCTCGCCTCACAAGCCCTTGCCCGAATCGGCGAGCGAGCTGGGCGTGGCACGTCTGGACCGGTTCCGCAACGCCAAGGGCAGCCTCAGCACCGCCCAGATCCGGCTCAACATGCAGCGCACCATGCAAAACAACGCCGCCGTGTTCCGCACAGGCGATGTGTTGCAGGAAGGCTGCGAGCAGATC
>JBAUIG010000356.1:0-2743 GCA_049682735.1 Candidatus Macondimonas sp.
GTTCGATCGCGTGCTGCTGAGTACTGCAGGCGACGTGTTGAATTGATCCGCTCCGGGGCGGAGCGCATGGTCGCTGCGCCCCTTTACGACTTGCTGACTCGAGGCTTGAATCTGCTTGCCACTGTACGCCGCACTGCTCCGGTGCGGCGGCACCAGAATTGCAGGATATCCCGCTGTAACCTCCAGAGATCTCACTTAAGACCTTCCAGGAGTCAGCATGGATGGGATGAGCAGACCGCAACTGAATGTCTTTCCTGAAGACGAACGCACCGGATTGGACAAAGACGTCATCAAGCGCGCGTTTTTGGATCACCTGTTCTTCAGCCAGGGCAAATTCCCCGCCTTGGCGACGATGAACGACTACTACCTTGCGCTGGCCCATACCATTCGCGATCGCCTGTTGCACCGCTGGATCAGCACCGCTGCGGCCTACACCGAGCAGGGTGCGCGCACGGTCTGTTACTTGTCCGCCGAATTCCTGCTGGGAACTCACCTCGGCAACAACCTCATCAACCTGGGAATTTACGATGAGGCGCGCGAGGCCGTCGAGGAACTGGGCCTGGATTTCCTGGAGCTGCTGCGTCAGGAAGAAGAGCCGGGTCTGGGCAACGGTGGGCTGGGGCGGCTTGCCGCCTGTTTTCTCGATTCCATGGCAACCCTGGAAATTCCCTCGCTGGGTTATGGCATCCGCTACGAATTCGGGATTTTCGACCAGGACATCATCGACGGCTGGCAGGTCGAGAAAACCGACAAATGGCTGCGTTTCGGCAATCCATGGGAAATCCAGCGCGCCGAATGGGCGGTGGAAGTCATGCTGGGCGGTCGTACGGAACACTATCTGGATGAGCACTGCCACTCACGCGTGCGTTGGGTGCCACATCGCGTGATCAAGGCCGTCCCTTACGACACCCCGATCCTGGGCTATTGCAACAACACCGCCAACACCCTGCGGTTATGGCGCGCGGAAGCGCCCGAGTCTTTCGATTTCGGCGTTTTCAATCGGGGTGATTATTACGGGGCGGTGGATCACAAGATCAGCTCGGAAAACATTACCAAGGTGCTCTATCCGAATGACGAGGCGATCGAGGGCAAGGCCCTGCGGCTCGAACAACAGTTTTTCCTGGTTTCGGCGTCGCTCCAGGACATGTTCCGCATCCTGGATCGGCAAAACATCCCGGTCGAACGATTTCACGAAAAATTCGCCGCTCAGATGAACGACACCCATCCGGCGCTGGCGGTCTGTGAATTGATGCGGCTGCTGGTGGACGAGCGCCATGTGCCTTGGGATACTGCGTGGGAGATCACGCAAAAGTCCTTGGCCTATACCAACCACACCTTGCTGCCTGAAGCCCTGGAGCAATGGCCGCTGGCCCTGTTCAGTCGTCTGCTGCCGCGCCACCTGGAAATCATCTACGAGATCAATGACCGCTTCCTGGAGCAGGTGCGCGTGCGCTATCTGGGGGATCCCGAGCGAGTTGGCCGCTTGTCCCTCATCAACGAGTCCGGTCACCGCGCGGTGCGGATGGCGCATCTGGCCTGCGTGGGGAGTCATGCCATCAATGGCGTGGCAGCGCTGCACAGCGAGCTGCTGAAACAAACAGTGCTCAAGGATTTCTACGAACTCTGGCCGGATAAATTTTCCAACAAGACCAACGGCGTCACCCCGCGGCGCTGGATGTTCCTCTCCAATCCCCGGCTGACACGGTTGATCACGGAAGCTATCGGCCCGACCTGGACCACTGACCTGACGCATCTTTCCGAACTGGCGCCCCTGGCCGAGGACAGCGCCTTCCGGCAGCGCTGGCAAGCGGTCAAACAGGCCAACAAGGCGGATCTGGCGCGGTTTGTTGCGCATCGCTTCGGCGAGCAGCTCGATCCCGAGACCCTGTTCGATGTCCAGGTCAAGCGCATTCATGAATACAAGCGCCAACACCTGAATGCCCTGCACATCGTTGCAACCTATTTGCGCTTGAAGAACAATCCCGGCCGCGATTTCGTGCCCCGCACCTACCTGTTTGGCGGCAAGGCGGCGCCGGGTTATCACATGGCCAAGCTGATCATCAAACTGATCAACAGCGTGGGCAGCATCGTGAACAACGATCCCGATGTGGCCGGGCGACTGAAAATCTTCTTCGTGCCCAATTTTCACGTCAGCAATGGCCAGCGCATCTATCCGGCGGCGGACCTGTCGGAACAGATCTCCACCGCCGGCAAGGAAGCCTCCGGCACCGGCAACATGAAGTTCACCCTCAACGGCGCCCTCACCATCGGCACGCTGGATGGCGCCAACGTGGAGATTCGCGAACGGGTCGGCGAGGAGAATTTCTTCCTGTTTGGCCATACCGAAGACCAGATCACGGGGCTGCGTCAGACCGGTTATCGGCCCATGGACTTTTACCATGGCAACGAGGAGCTGAAGGCAGTCATCGACCTGATCGCCTCCGGCTACTTCTCGCGCGGCGACAAGCGCTTGTTCCAGCCACTGATCGACGATCTGCTCCACCACGATCCGTTCTTCGTGCTGGCGGATTTCGCGGCCTACCTGTCTTGCCAGGACCGGGTCGACGCGGCCTATCGGGATCGGGACGCCTGGAATCGCATGGCGATCCTCAACACCGCCCACGCCGGTTTCTTTTCATCCGACCGCTCCATCCGGGAATATCAGCGGGAGATCTGGAAAGTCCCATCGGTGCCCATCACCCTGCTCGATCCGGACCAGATCACGGTCACCGTCATGCAGTAG